>NZAU01000151.1 GCA_002686215.1 Candidatus Woesearchaeota archaeon | reverse complement strand
CATCATCAGGTAAACCAATTGTTAGTGTTTGATTTGCTGCACTAGTTTCAATTTCATTTGAAGTTCCTGATATTGTAAATGTTTGACTATCAAGATCAACGGTACCAGTTCCAGTATCTCCTGCAAAGTCTAAATCTACAGCACTGACTTGATCATCAACATATGCCTTGATTGATTGTTGAGTTGCAAGTGCGGTATCACTATCAGATACCATATCATCTTCATCAAGAATGCTAGTGATACCAACTAAAGTTTCATCTGGTTGTCCAATTTCTAATTGATTTATTGTAGCGATGCCAGTGATAACCATATCTTTACCACTAAGCTCATCATAAAAAATATCATCCTTTACATATAAATCACCACCAACATAAAGATCTCCACCTGTTGTTGTGATACCACCAGCAGCAGAAATTGTTGCTGCAACACCACTAGATGGTCCAGTGAATGATACTGCACCACCAACATTTAAATTATTCTCAATACCAACACCACCATTAACAACTAATGCACCAGTATCTTTATCATTAGATTCGGTGTTTGAATTTATATAAACATCATCATTAATCTGTACAATACCATGATCAGACTGTAAAACTAAATTATCACCTACTTTACTAGATTTGATAATATTGGAAGAGATTCTTACATCAGCAATATGGGCAGATGTTGTTGCTGTAAAAATACCAGAAACTTTTAAACTTTCAGTAAATTCTCCTGTTTTTGCCGTTAAATGATCAAAGNNNAAATCATCTTNNANGTATAAATCNCCACCAANATANNNATCTCCNCCNGTTGTTGTNATACCACCTGCNCTAGCAAGTATTACATCTTGTCCTGAACCATCACCAATTACCTTAAATGTTCCTGTAGNNTCAACTTGCAATTCATTNCTNAAAGTTGCTATACCAGATACATCTAATTGTCCATCAACTGTTNCAGTATCATCTACCAGTGAAAGAATATCATTATATGTTCCTCCAGAATCTTTAACATTAAATGTTATTTNTCCACTATCTGTATTATTATAAATGCCAAATATTCCATCTGATCCACCATTACTGAAGAGATCNCCCTGCCCCGCCCCTGTTGTATTGATATTAAGTGCATTGACGGTTGTTACACCACTTACGGATAATTCATCAATANTAACACCACCNNTNAAAGTAGATACNCCAANAACATCTAATANTTNTNNTGGTTGTGTNCTTCCAATACCAACTCTATTATTNANATAATCNAAGTAAAAATTTTCTGCTCCATCTACAAGACCAGCAGNATTATGATACTGAATTTGACCTATAGTTCCACCAGCACCAGAAATNACTNNTTNTGGNNNAACCCATATNAGATCACCTGTTNCCGTCTTAACTAATAAATCTCCCTNATTTCCTGGATTATTAAGGGAATCATAAATCGTNCCNGTGATTCTAAAATCACCATCTAAATGTAATTCCTGAGTAGGATCTGTTGTTCCAATACCCACTAATCCATTTAGAGTGGTTGTAATTACTGTTCCACCAGTNCCTACAGTAATCCTATCTCCNGCAGCAAGTAATCCACTGTCAAAAGTGAATTTAAGATCTGTAGCAAAATCAGTTCCTCCTGAACCTACAAATAAAACCTCACTTTCATTTCCTGGAGGTGCAACTGTTATCGTTACTGCNACTCCAGGATTNGNANTATNAGTACCATCACCTACTGCGGTAATTGCNTTGCCTCTAAAATCNAGTTGTGTTGTGCTACTTAGACCACCAACACGGGTTCCTTCATCAAATACAGTAATTGATCCAGGAATAATACCTCCCTGATTCGGAATCCAGAATCTTTCTCCTGGTCTATCAATGAAACCAACAAGAATATATTGTTGTCCTGCTGGTAAGTTTGGAGACCCCTGAGCACCAGGTGTATCTCCAAGGTTTGGTTCAGCATCACCTGGAGACAAATATCTATATCTATCGGAAGTTAATCCAGATTGTGGAGTTTTTTTGTAACGACCTGAAATATACCTAGACATTTATTATTACGTAGTGCTATTTTCTAAGATGCTCATAATTAATTCCATTTGCAATGGACCTACATTACCCCCACTTGGAGAGGCACCCACATTTACAGTAATTGTATCATCAGTTTTTGAGATAATATCGGTGGAAATACCAGAAACGGGATCCGTTGCTCTAGGGTATGTATGCACGCTTAAGTATCTATCCATACTGCACCTAAATGATAGAGAATCATTTGCAATCTGAATAGTATTACTCGTTGTTAAATTATGATTTGCAGCAAATCCAAAGGTACATATTCCTGTAGCACCATCATAATCTGCTGATGTTGGTGTAAATTGAGTAGATGGACTAGTATTTGCTGTAATAGCATTTGTTGTCGCACTCACAAATTGATGCTGGGCAGGTACATATGTGTGGGGAATATTAACTATTCCCGCATCAATAGTAAATGTTTTTGAAGTTCCTACATTACCTATAATACTATCAACAGTAAAACCTCTTTGTGGTTCTGGAAAAATGCTTGTGGTTATACTTGAACTATAATCCCCACAATTGAAAACAATATTACTTAATGTTACTTCGTCACTAACATTAAATCCATGAGCATTTATTGTAGTTACAGTTGCTATTCCAGTTATACTACTATATCCAACATTTGTAATTGTTGTTATTCCTGATTGAGTTCCATTGATAACAATAGAATCTTTTATTCTTGCATCTCTCTGAAGAACTAATCTACCATCAACTATTACTAAAGCATCATTAGGTGGAATTTCACCATTTTTTATAACTCTAATATTTCTAGTATTACCCTTTGTCTTACTTGCTTGACTTTCTCTTCTATGCGTAAAAGTCATTGATGGGTATGTATTTACCCCAACATTAGATACTGAAGCATATAAGATAATTGAAGAAACTCCTGGAGGNGCAGTATAAACTGTCTGCTCCCCAGGAGAAACTGGAACAGCAATCGTTATAAACTTATTAAGTGGTGCAACTGCCATATTATCTCAACGCAAGTATAAGTGGTGTAACCTCTGCCTGTATTGCTTTACTAAAGTCTCTTCCTCTAACTGTAGATGTGGTTTGATCGACCTGAATTCCTGCACCGATATCAAAGTTTCCTTTTTGATCTGTTGAAGTAAATGGAATTTGTGCTCCCTTACTAACAACAACCTCATTCTCTTTTATTGGAATAGCACCTTGGAAAGGTAGTGATGTATTTATACTGGTACCCGAACCAACATATTCAAAAGAATGTGAACTGGTTAAAATACGACTAATTCTTTGCAGGGTAAAGGGGTCATCCTCAAATAGTTCATAAGGAACAAATTCATTGAATGTCATCGTTGTGATCCCAGTATTGGTGGTAGGTTCAGTTGCTTCAGAGATTGTAAAATAAATTGGTTCCATAACTGCAGTTGCAAGTGCAGTATTGCCATCCACATCTACTACAATATTTTGAGTAGATAGATAGTTTCTTCCAGAATTGATAACGTCAATTTCGGTTAAAATTCCATTTTCATCAACAGTTGCACTTGCTTCTGCAATAATACCTTGTGGTCCCTTTGGATCAAGAGTTCCATCAGCGTCTCTAATAATAACTGATGGTGGATTTGTAATAGAATATCCTCCTGGAGAACCAATAACTTTAATGCTTGAAAGTTCCTGAAGTGGTGCATCAATTCTTCCTGCTCCAACAGTATCTGGATAATTATCCAGATCAATCTTGAAGTATAATGCTTGTCCATCGAATGGTCTTCTATAATCTCCTTCCGTATCAGTAACACCCTTTCCAACAATCACATCAGAATTATCTCCGGGAATAATATCAGCATTTACTTTACCTGTATACTGTGTTGAACCAAGACCAACAGCAACTAGTCCAAAATTACCAAATGATGAGTTAGAGTTTGTAAGATCACATTGTGCTCCAGTATCAGCATAGATTGCGATATCATTATTAATCGTAAAGATTGAAACCAACTGAGCATATGCATTGTTGGTAAGAGATACACCAATCCCCGCTTCATTATACTGAGTAAAGGAATCGCAGACCATAGACTTCAAATCAGCGCCATCCGGTGTTCCTATAGCATCATTACCATCAATTCTCATACCAACACTTTTGGTCATAAAGTTGGTACAATTTCTTACATAGGGAGATCTCCACCTTCCAGATGGACCTTGAGTTGCTGGTCCACCGGGAGTATATCCACTATTTGCAGTTTGCCCTGTTATTGGGAAAGCAACGGCACCACATCCAGTATGTGCAATACCAACGTTTTCTCCAGAAAAGTTTAAGTTTTCAATTAGGCATCCTCTTCTGACCCAGAAAACATCCAAATCTGTATTTTGTGGTTCAATAGTAACAAGTCTTAAATCCTCGCCTGTAATTGATACATCTCTTTGAAGACCAATTGGATTATTCTCAATATATCTTCCAGGACGAATCTTAATTGTATCTCCAGGTAGAGCAATCGACGCTGCAGCACCAACTGTTGCTTTAGCATCACCTTCCAATAATCCACTATTAGTATCATCACCACTTTTTGAAACCCAAATAGTTTTCTTAGTTTCAACACCGGATGGTCTCCAAGATACGCCAGTACCAACAGACGCTAAACGATAATCTTTCCCATTAACTCCAGTTTGTTCATTTATATCAATTAATGAATTATCAAGTTCTATTGTCCCTTCTATCTTAGTATTATTACCGACAAAAAGTTTCTCACCAATCGCAACACCACCAACCACTTGTAATGCTGCTACGTCATCTGATGCTGTAGCTCCAGTATTAGATTCTACCTTGGTATCATTACCAACAAAGAGTTTCTCTCCGATAGCAGTACCACCAACCACTTGCAACGCTGCCACATCATTACTAGCAGTTGCATCGAGAGTAGATTCTACTTTAGTGTCACTACCAACAAAAAGTTTCTTACCGATAGCAACACCACCAACAACTTGTAATGCTGCTGTAGCATTAGATGCCGTTGCATCGAGAGTAGATTCTACTTTAGTATCGCCACCAACATAGAGTTTCTTACCAATAGCAGTACCGCCAACCACTTGCAACGCTGCCGAAGCACTAGAAGATGTTGCATTATTTGTAGATTCTACCTTAGTATCGCCACCAACAAATAACCTCTTAACAATTCCAACACCACCATCTACATGAACAGATCCATCCGCTGAACTTGTAGCATCAAATGGGTCATTAAATGTTGCTAATTCATTAACATTTAAAGTTCCGTTTACATCTAAATCAAATCCTGGATTACTTGTTTTTACTCCAACTCTAGTATCTCTATAAATTGACGCATTATCTCCAGAACCACTAAATCCCCAAAGATCATTGGTAAATATGGTTGCAAGTCCAGTAACTGTCTGTGGATCTCTGGCTGTAGGAATAAGAGTATCAGTTCCTAATCCAAGACTATTTCTTTGAACAAAATTTAAAATTGAGAAGGATTGTCCAGCACCAACTTGACCACCTTGACCTGGAGTTGGTACATAAACACCCTCATCCATAAGGAAAACTCCCTCTTGGAAAGCAGGTTCAAAATCTACCCAGGTTATACCATTTGCATCCTTACTTAAGAAATTACCTAATCCACCTTTTAAATTTCTTGAGTCATAAATTTCTTTCTGAATAGAAATACTTCCATTAATATCAACTTTTATTGATCCATCATTTGAAAAATTGGATGGTATGGTTGTTCCAATACCAACCACTCCTTGATCAGTAACTACAACACCATTATCTCCAGAAAGAATCTGAACTTTTTCTAAGGGTGTGGTTGTTCCTATACCAACTTTATCTGTTATAGTGTCTGCTGTGAATAATGTTCCACCTACGCCAACGTCAAAACTTCTCTTTACTAAGAGATCTTTGGCAATAGAAACACTTCCATCAATATCAAGTTTTAATGAACCATCATCAGTAAAATCGACGGGTGCAGTTGTTCCTATACCAACTATACCATCATCAGTAACTACAAAACTATTATCTCCACTTAGTACTTGAAATCTTTCTACTGGTACTGTTGTTCCTATACCAACCTTCTCTAAACTGGCGTCAGCAGTAAATACAGTTCCACCTACACCAACATCAAGTCTATTTCTTACTAAAAGATCTTGAAAATCTAGAAAACCTTTAACAACTAGATTTTTTTCAATAGTTACGTTACCAGCAAAGAATGCATCACCTGTAACATATAACTCTTCATCAAGAGTTACATCTTTTTGAAACTTTCCACCACCCTGTGCTTGAATTTCATCATAAAAATATACTCTTGCAGCAAAAGTATGCTCAAAATTAGTTTGCCCCTGATTTAGAGAAGTTCTTAATGATGCCATTTTAGAGTGCTTTTAGTATATTTTTTAATGTTTCACTCAGTTCATCAATTGCTTTCTTTTGAATAGCAGCAACACCTGGAACAGCAGGAATACCTGATATACTAGGAACACCACCTATACCAAATCCACCAGCACCATCAGATGCTGCTTTAGCAATATCGTAAGCTGCTAGTCCGGTATATACGTCTGCAAGGAATGAAACAGGAGTTTCTGTTGCAATTGCATTAGGACCATAAGAGTGTGGAGCATCGCAATATGCTTCTTTTGCTACCAAATCAATCTTTCTACCAATATCAGCAGTAAGATTACCACCCGCTTTCATTACAATATCTTGTTTTGCTTCTAAAATTATATTATTTCCATTGATTCTAACATCACCATTTTGCATTGCGCTGATAACAACGCTTCCTTTCATACCACTGATGACTACATCAACACCACCACGGTCATTATTTTTTCCACCACCACCAATAATTTCTATAGTCTGATCATTGTAGATGTGGTAACCACCTGCCTGGTTCATACCAGTCAGTGAAATATCTCCACTATCAGTATGGGCATATTTTTCATATACCCCAGCACCAAGAAATCCATTAGTAGGATTGTTTACATCAATTCTAAACTCTGGTGTATATGAAATAATTTTTCTTCTAGCCCAATTATTTGACATGTATCAATCCTCCTACAATATTTAGTAACCACCACCATATCCACCGCCTGATCCAGGATCGGGTGATGGAGTTGGTGTAGGAGTAGGGGTTGGTGTAGGAATTGGGGTGGAAGTTGATCCACCACCACTAGATGTAGTAGGTGTTGATTGTTGTGGTGTGAAAGTTTGTGTGTTTATTTGAGTAGTAGTGCTTACAGGTGTAGTTGCAGATCCAAGACTTTCTGCCTGAGTATCGTAAATGTATTGACCTGTGCCTGTATGCGTAGATCCTGTCATTTTTCTTCCCATATGAATATGGAATGGTCCATAGTAAGATTCACCATTAACATATCCAACAATATCATCATCTTTAGAGATACAATCAATAACCTGCTTAACTTCGCCTTGTAGTTCTTCGGGTCTTATTCTAAGTCTAGGTCTTAAAATAGCACCAGATCCTGTTGTAGAATTGATAGTAAATTCCATTGCATCAACAATTGATGGGAATTCATTAGCAATTCTATTGATTTTTATGATACTTCCAGTCGGATCTACATTAATAGTATATTCATTACCATAGTTATCAGTTACAATATCATCACGATTATATCCCGAACCACCATCAATAATATTTGGACCTCTTTCATCATCAGGAATATAATCCCCTACATTTTCATCTCCTGAAGGTGTATAGTCTTGACCATCAGTAACAATGTAAATATCTGTAATTTGACCGTATGTTGGAGAATCTGGATCATAATCAATCTTAGATCTAGCAGTGGCACCAAATCCTTTTCCACATTCATCAACAATCTCAACAAATGGTGGGAATGTATAACCTCCACCACCATTTACGAGATCGACACCAATTACACTTCCAGTTAAACCTCTACCACCCTCTGCAATTTGAAGAATTGCATTAGCAACTCCACCAGCACCTTTTCCTCCACCAAATAGTTTAATCTTTGTTCCACCACACCCACCAAGTTCTGGAGGACCTGCGTAACAGTTACCAAGAACACTCTCAAATCCAGGAGCAGAGACACTTGGATTAGCAAAGTCAAATAGACCAAGAGAACCAACATCTCCAGCAATATCTTGAATTACTTGAAGAGGTGCTTCTGCAAGTGCTTTTGCTTCGTTAGCAACTGCTAGGATTTGTTCTACAGGAACACCAGTCTTATCACTACTACCCTTTCCAATTACCCATTCATCAGAACCCATATCAAACTCAGGAGCAACTTCATTACATCCAAGTTTGCTAGCGAGTCCTAAAATTGAATTAGCAGTGCTACCAAGGAATCCTGCTACAGAGAAACCTTGCGTTATTTTCTCAAGAGCACCCATAAATGGTTTCAAGAAACTGGAAACTCCACCAATAATATGATTCATCAAAGCACCAACAACTTGATCACCAATACATTCAACAAAATTGAATACGTTCTCTGCTACATTTGTTAAAACACCTTTAATAGTATCTGCAATACCATTGATAACGTTGTTAGCTATACATGGAACAGCATCAGATAATTCTTTTACTGGTGAAATTAGTGCTGCTTGTGCTATCGTTCCTGCAATATCTGCTGCTGATGGACTTCCTGTTGCAGCAAGCCATGCAGCATAAACACCATTATAAAGAACTTGCAATCCACCATTCAATACTGGAACTAACTTTTTGGTGAGATTCTTGGTCATATCACCAACAAGTTTCATAGCACTCTTCTGAATACTGGCAGTCACACTACCAATTTCACGCATGACTGCTTCTCTTGCATTACCAACAGCATCTTTTACATTATCAGTAATAGATTGAATTTTACTAACAAAATTACCGACTTCTGTTTTTATCCTACGAATAGTGCTATCTTCTTCTTTTGATGCTGCTAATACTTTTTGACCAATAGCAGGTGAAGCAGACTTCAGTGCTGTCTCTGTACTTGCATTTTGACCTGTTGCTTCTCCTACCCTATCAGCAGTTTTCTTATCAGTTGCAATAGGAGAAACTTGAGATAAAGAACTCTGTTCGTTTGATTGACTATTTGCAATGATACCACCGTCATTCTTTACCTTTTCAGTATTACCTGTAAAGGGAACAAAAGGTGAAACATAATCGGAAGTTGGAACTTGGAGGGTTCTTCCAAAGACTCCCATAATGACGGGAACCTGCCCATTGTCACCGTCAAGGAAGAATCCAAATACAGTATCACCAGGAACAATAGAAACTGATGTTGCTCTATTCTGAGCACCAGAACCATCAGTCGTTCCCATCAAGATGGTTGCCCAAGGTAAGTCCTTATTGGGAAGTTCTACAAGACTATATGGATGGTAACCAAGGATACGAACCTTGATGCGGTTACCCCATCCACCACCATTGTTCTGAAGGTCATAGTCTTCACCTTCAGGGGGAATTTGTCCCACCCACCAGCGGAACCCATCCCGCCCCATAAAATTAGTTTTTAAAAATGACTCCTCTAACATTANTTTTCTTTNTTGTTTGGACTAAACTGACCGAAAGTATCTCTGACTANTTTTGCAGAAGTNTATGATCCTTGAGNNTCAAAATGNTGACATAACTCTTTAATCATATATAGACCACTTTGCTCCTGATCATACTCTTTTTCTTTTNNAGTTGTTGTAGCAGGNAATANACANTCAATAACATTACCTGCTTCTAAATCNGTNTTACAAGCAANNGTAATAGTCANNGTTTGNGTGAATAATGTATTATATCTCATCANNGATTGAGATTGNAATTCAAGNGCATCNGCATTCTTTTCAGTNGATACTCCAACCTCNACNGTTCCCAAATCAACAATACCAGTCATCATTCTGGTAGGAACATCACCAAGAGTTTTATCTGGATCATCNNCAAANNTTGGAAGTTCTATCTTACCACCAAGATTTCTTGANTTNTCAACATAATCACTTATNCTAAANTTNCCTTTATCTGGACCAGTAAACGCAAAGNTNANTGGATTNAANTATGCTCTGAAACTNGAATATGCNCCAAGACGAAGTTTCTCAAGCATATTNTGNTTNCTATTNGTCACATNATTAATAATNTGNTAATCNTGTGCTTNTTTATTAGGANTTACAANNTCNGTAGCNTTNTATNTTNCTTTCTTTTCNTGAGANATNAGTTTATCCAAAGATTTAAACTTATATCCACTTTGAGTTTCATAAAAACAATATCCAGCAGTTCCACTTCCTTCAACTTCTGGAACTGCTTTTGATGCCAACCAAGTTAGTACAGTAAATGGTTTTCTCATATTACCAATGAACCCATACTTGTTCATTGTCTTATCTACTTCCACAGTCTTTGGAGTTCTCAAGTAATCCTTAATAATCTTTTCGGCAGAAACAGAGATTGGAGAAGATGTTGGGAACTTTACAGGAACTCTAGCAGTCTCATTAGTAATTGCTTCTCTTGAGCAGAGATTAAGAACAAATGGTTGATGAAGCCAGTGTGCTTGAATATCTCGAAGGTAAGATTGCTAAATGGTGG
>NZAU01000027.1 GCA_002686215.1 Candidatus Woesearchaeota archaeon | reverse complement strand
TCGTTCTTTTATCATAGGTGTAGACCGTTCTAAGATGAGACTATTTGATGTAGAAGCTTCTGCTCAAAATATCGTAGACAGTAATCAGACTGAAGAAGAAGAACAAATAGAACCAGAAGTAGCATACGATAAGTTTTCTGATTTTAAATTATGATTGATACAATAGATAATTTTTTACCTGAAAAAGATTTTCAGTACATTGTTGATTGGACTTTATCAGAAAGCACTAAATGGTCTTTTATAGAAAGAGCCAACAAAGAATCCAAAACTAATTCAGAATATATGTTCGCACATAACTTTTTAAACACAGCTATAAATAATACTCCTGGTGGTTTATTTTATGAGGGTGCAGATGAAATACCTAAATTAATTATGTCAAACACAGGTAAAAGACATGCAGGAAAATCAATTGCATTGTTTAGAGCAAAGGCAAATTTATACACAAGAGATAACAAACATAAAGAATTATCTTATCATAAAGATGTATATGGTGAAGGAGAAAAAGACTGGATGACATTATTATATTATGTAAATACAAATAATGGTTATACTGATTTTAAAAACGGTGAGAAATGTGAAAGTGTTGCTAATAGAGCAGTTATATTTCCAGCATGTATAGAACATCAAACAGTAACACAAACAGATACACCTGTTAGATTTAACATTAATATAAATTACAAAATATTATGATATATAAGATTGACAATTTTTTATCACATGATGATTGGAAAAATATTAATGCTAATCTATTAGGCAGTAGATTTTCGTGGTACTATAATAATCACAAAGTAAAAAACAATGATGGTCTATTTCAATTTACTCATTTATTTTGGTCTAGAGAAGAAGGTGGTAAAAACTCTGAGTATTATCATTTATTAAATCCAATTATAGACAAATTAAATCCTGATATAATAGCAAGAATTAAAGCAAACTTAACTACAAAAACTAAAAACATAGAAGTTTCTACTATGCACAGAGATATTAATAATTATGCTGAAAATCAATGGACAGGTATATATTATGTAAATACAAATAATGGTTATACTAAATTTGAAACAGGTGATGTATGCGAAAGTGTTGCAAACAGATTTTTGTATTTTAAATCAGATTTAAAACATGCAGGTACGACACATACAACAGATGAAAATGTAAGATGTGTTATAAATTTTAATTGGTTTGGTCCTATAATACATGATGTCTAAACAACAATCTCAAAGTGCTAATGATGAATTAGTTAAATATCTATTAAAGATACCTAATTTTTTTGATGATAAATTTTGTAAACAAACTGTTTTACAATTAAAAAATACAGAGTTTCAACAACATACCTTTTATAATCCTAGAACAGAACAAACTAAACCTAGAAGTGAAAAAGAATTATATGTATCATGGAATAATATTGATAATAAAAAACCCATGATGAATAAATTACATTCAGGTATAACTTCTTATATTGAGCATTTTAACTTTCCTTGGTTTAGTCAATGGAGTGGTTACACTAATATTAGATTTAACAGATACAGTAAAGGTCAAGAAATGGGTGCTCATTGCGACCATATACATTCTATGTTTGATGGTGAAAGAAAAGGTATACCTATATTAAGTTTATTAGGGGCATTAAATGATGACTATGAAGGTGGTGAGTTTATAATGTTTGATGACTATGAGGTTAAATTAAATACAGGAGATTTAATATTGTGGCCATCTAACTTCTTATACAGACATGAAGTAAAACCTGTTACTAAAGGTGAAAGATATACTTATGTAAGTTGGGTATGGTAGTATAAATAGTATGTATGGCACAAATATCATTCAAAGACTTTTTTAAATACGATTATCGAGTACCTTTACTTGTAGATAAAGTATTTCAAATGAACGGCAAATCTAATCAATTTGCAACAAAAAAAGGTTTATTTAAAGCAGAAAAATTATTCATAGAGGGTAAAGAATACAAGTATAGTAAAAATTTATATAAACGAATTGAAGCCTTGCAAGATGAAAGTAATGGTGTTAAACTTGTTATTATCAAAGGCAAAGTATCAAGAAAATCTGAAGAAATTCAGATGAATCATATTGAAAAAACGGCAGAGTTTGGTGGACAAGAAAAAGGTAAGAAAGTAAATTTAGGTAATTTATTTGAAGAAGAACTACATGCTAGAATGTTAGAATGTTTAAATGGCAAATCATGTAAGGGCAAATATGCTAAAGAAGCTACAACAATAATAGATACTTTACAAGATATAAACGGCCCTATTAATATGGAATTACAAGAACCTATTGTTCATGAAGGTGGTAAAAATCAACCAAGACCTTTAGTAGAATCATCAGGTGGAATAGGTATACTACCACTACAAGCTGAAAGACATGGAGAAAAATTAACAGATGTAACAGTACATCATCTCAATAATAAAAAAAGTTATCTATCATTAAAAATGGGTTCAACAGTTACCTTTATGAACTCTGGTGTTGCTAGTAAATTTTTCTTAGAATCTGAAATGAGTAAAGGTGAAGTGAAATTAAAAGCAGGTAAAAGTGTTTTAAAAACTTTGGGTTTAAATAATAAAGATTTTTGTAAAGTTTTTAAAGACTATGGTAAAGGTAAAGTCATGGTAAAAAATCACATACGACAAGTTAGAGTGCCAACACTAATGAATAAGTTTTTAGAAACAGCTATCGGTTCAAATTATTTTATGATACATGGCAAGGGTGGTGGTATAGATTTTTACCATATGTCAAAATCAACAAACAGAAGTGCTTCAAAAGTGCAAGGTATGATGACAGTATATTATGGTGGTAAAGATGGTAAAGGTAAAAGAATAGATATAGAATTTTCAAATCAGCATTTTGATTTTAAATTAAATATAAGAAACAAACAAAGTGGCATATATCCTTCTCATATGATGTTAGATTATAAGACAAAAAGTATACCAGGTAAAGTTACTCTATAAGTATATTATAATAAAGTGAAACACAAAAAATAATTCAAAGCACAAGTTTTAACTTTACTAAATATAACATACGATTGAATTAAGGAATATCGTCCCTCTAAAAATGTTCGGAATAGGCTTGACATTTTTAGTTCCTTACGATATAATTCAATTAATAACTCATATAGATAGGAGGAAAAATCTAATGGGAAACTTTTTACTTAATGTACGCTACTTACTAGCACCGATTCTTATAATCGTAGCTGGTGCCGGCGTTCTTATTGGTGGTATCATGGCATGGTTAGGAGTAGCATTGCTATTCGTAGGACTGCTAGTAGATATCGCTACTAAGTTTGAAACTACAGGTGTAGGAACTGATGAAAATGGAGACACAAGAGGATGGTCTACTTTTCAAAACCTAACAATGTATTTCATGCTACCAATCTTCGTATTGTTCCAACTAGTCATGGCGTGGAGAGTATCTACATACATGTCATTAGGTGGGGCTGAAGGTGCAGTAATCATGGAACTTATTCCTGGATTACTAGTCATGTACGAGGGCATAACAGGTCTTAACCTAATTGGTGCAACATTATCATCTGGTATCTTTATTGGTATCGGAATCATTTATGGTCACGAACTATCTCACACTAAAGGATTTGGTTTTGTGATTTCAAGAATGATGATGGCACTTTCTGGTTCAGCACATTTCTGTTACGCTCATGTGTACAATCATCATCTAGAACTTGCAAGTGAAGATGACCCTGCTACTGCTCCAAGAGGGCGTACAATCTACGGTCACTATCCACTTTCATATCTAGGTCAATCAAAATTCTTATACAACATGGAAAAAGAAAGACTATCAAGAATGGGTGTATCATTCATTTCATGGCAAAACCGTTGGATACGAGGATATCTAATGGCAGTTCCAACAGTCGCATTATTCTTTGCCGCTGGTGGTTGGGTAGGTATGGCATGTCTAGCAACAATTTGGGGTATCTCAAACTTTGAACTAGAAGCACTTAACTATCTAGAACACTACGGATTAATCCGTGTAAAAGACCAACCAATTGATTACAGACACAATTGGGATAACTCAACAGCATTTACTGCTTGGTTCTTTATTGAAATCGGCAGACAGGCTGACCATCACGACAGAGGAGAAACTCATTTTTGGGAACTTGAAAATGTCGGATGTCCTAACACAGGTTGGGGTTATTTCGTGGTCTTCTTCATAGCACTTGTGCCACCAATATGGCATTGGTATATGAGAAAAAGATTAGCTGCATGGGATGAACACTTTGCAACTGATGAAGAAAAAGCAATCGCTAATAGAATTAACAAAGAAGTAGGGTATGAAGGAACACCTTTTGTTGGAGATATACTTGGCGACGCTGGAAATGTAGACTTAGGTCTCCGTTCAGCAAAAAGATAAAAAATCTACATAATTGTAGTGGAATTGGGGCGACATTTATCGCCCCTTTTCTTTGGTGGCTTGACAATTTCTCTGTTTTGTGATATCCTAACTTATAAATAGTAGTGTCGGTGTGAATAGTATATTTATGGAAAGATTATTGGTTAATGGATACATTGGAGAAAAAGTGTTTAGTTTTAAAGGGTTTCAAACTCAAAAAAAGAATAAGCATTTAGAACACTTAGAGGACCAGATTATAGATGATGGTTCTAAAGGTGGTGTAAATGCAGTTAATTTCTTAAAATCAATTCGCAATATGCTTGCTGGTNAATCTGGCAAGAAAGTCAACATGACTGTCAAATGGGACGGAGCACCTGCTGTTATCTGTGGTATTAATCCAGAAAATGGTAAATTCTTTGTCGGCACAAAATCAGTCTTCAATAAAAATCCAAAAATTAATTATACAGTTTCAGACATCAATAGAAATCATNGTGGTGTTTTAGCAGACAAGTTAACTGTATGTTTACAGAATTTAAAAAGAGTTGTAAGTAATGGTGTATATCAAGGTGATTTACTATTTACATCAGGTGATTTANNANCNGATAATATAGANGGNGAATCTATGATTACATTTACACCTAATACAATTACATATGCAGTACCTTCAAATTCAGGTATTGGTAGAAAAATTAAAAGTGCAAGATTAGGTATAGTCTTTCACACAAAATACACAGGCAAAACTATGCAAGAGTTAAGAGCAGGTTTTGGAACTGTTACAGGTGGCGGTGGCAGAAATGTTTTTCTAGCTTCTGCTGGTTATAAAGATACATCTGGTATGTCNAANTTTACATCANGTGANTTAGCTANATTTGATTCACTTATTAGAATGGCAGAGGGTTCATTAAAAAAAGCAGGACCTATTTTAGATTTACTATCAAGTTATTCAAACGACCCTGTAGCTGTATCATTTAGATTAAAAGCATTCTTTAATCAAGTAGTAAGAAATAGCGGAAGTGGTTTTGGCCGTGTAAAAGATATGCAAAAACAATTTAGAGATTATTANATTAGTTTTATNAATGCAGAAATATCAGCAAGAAAAACTCCTGCTGGTCAAGANAAATATATTCAAGCAAAAAAAGATGGTCTTGCATTTATTGATAGAAATCAATCAGCATTATATTTTGCAATAGCAAGCCATAAAAGTTTAATGAGTGCAAAAGATTTTTTAATTAGTAAGTTAAATCAAGTCCAAAGTATAGGGCATTTTTTAAAAACAGCAAACGGTTATAGGGTAACAGCGCCTGAGGGTTTTGTCGCAGTAGATAGAGTGGCAGGTGCAGTTAAACTTGTAGACCGATTGGAGTTTAGCAGAGCGAACTTTACAATGGACAAAAATTGGGGATAATATTATGGAACTAAACAGAGATGGTGATGGTTTTTTAGTAAATACAAATGATTGGTCAGAAGAAGTTATGAATCAAATGGCTTCAGAAGATGATTTTGAAATTACAGAAGAAATCAAAACTTATATTGAAAAGGCAAGACAAATGTATAACGAAACAGGTACAGTACCAGCAGTTAGAATATTTGCAAAAGAGTTTGGTATGGATAGAAAGGCAAGTAAACTTTATGATGTCTTTAAATCTGGACCTATGAAAAAAATTGCAAAGTATGGTGGTCTACCTAAACCAACAGGGTGTGTATAATGACTATTGAAGCAAATGGTAAAACTTATGAAACAGATGAAGAAGGTTATTTAGCTAATCTAAATGATTGGAATAAAGACCTTGCTGAAGCAATGGCTACAGAAGATAAAATTAATCTATCAGAAGACCATTGGGAAATAATTAATTTTCTTCGTGAGTATTATGAAGAATATCAAATAGCGCCAGCTGTTAGAGTGTTAACTAAAGCAGTAGGTAAAAAACTAGGAAAAGAAAAAGGTAATAGTAAATATCTGTACGAATTATTTCCGTACGGACCTGGAAAACAGGCTTGTAAATTTGCAGGATTACCTAAACCAACAGGTTGTGTTTAATGTCAGTAAAAGAAGAAGAAATAAAAAACTTTTCATCTAGTATAGGTATCACTAAACACGATACACCTATGTTAGATGAATTAGAGCATGGTCCTTGGCCAAGTTTTATTTCAGGTATAAAAAGATTAAGAGACCAACATCCTGAGGAAAGAATTAATAAAATGACTAACGACCTTATTAGGTCAATTAGAACATTCNTATGAAACAAGAAAAGGTTATTGGAAAGGTGGTACAGTATCAGTTTATGGATATGGCGGTGGTATCATACCTAGATTTTCAGAAGTAGGCGATGTTTTTCCAGAATCAAAAGAGTTTCATACTTTAAGAGTACAACCACCAGCAGGTAATCATTATACAACAGATATTTTAAGAAAGTTAGCTGATAGTTGGGAAAAATGTGGTTCAGGTCTGGTAACATTTCATGGTCAGACAGGAAACATCATGTTTATTGGTTCCACAACAGACGCTACTCAACACTTCTTTGATGATATAAATGAGTATGGATTTGATTTAGGTGGTGCTGGACCGTGTGTTAGAACNGCTATGTCATGTGTTGGTGCTGGTAGATGTGAAATGTCAAACATCAATGAACAAAAAGCACATAGATTATTAGTCAATAACTTTACAGATGATGTGCATAGACCAGCGTTACCATATAAATTTAAATTTAAAGTATCTGGATGTCCAAACGATTGTATGAACTCAATTGAAAGGGCAGATATGTCAATCATAGGAACATGGCGTGATGACATGAAAGTAGACCAACACGAAGTNCAAGAGTTTATAAAATTAAAAGGTAGAAAATATGTTATTGATAATGTAGTTACTAGATGTCCTACAAATGCAATATCAGTAAATGATGATAATACTTTTGAGATAGACAATAAAAACTGTGTAAGATGTATGCATTGTTTAAATGTTATGCCAAAAGCATTATCTCCAGGTGATGATAGAGGAGCTTCTATATTAATGGGTGGTAAGAGAACATTAAAAATTGGCGACCTTATGGGAACAGTTATTGTTCCGTTTATGAAATTAGAATCACAGGAAGATTGGGACAAGTTAGTAGAGTTAGCAGAAGATACAATTGATTTTTGGGCTGAAAATGCATTAGAACATGAGAGATGTGGTGAAATGATTGAAAGAATTGGTCTTGTAAATTTCTTAGATGGTATAGGTGTAGATGTAGACCCTAATATGGTGGCTACTCCTAGAGAATCTAGTTATGTCAGATTAGATGATTGGGACCAAGAAGCAATTAAATGGTATGAAAAGAAAAAGGCTAATACATGAAAACATTTGAAGAATTAAAAGTTAATTTACAAGAACAAGATGAACCTATGATGAGGGTAATTATGTTAGGTGGACCTGGTTCTGGTAAATCTACTTATTCAAAATTTATAACAAAACATTTTCAGATACCTCATGTTTATACAGGTGATATGATGAGAAGTTTAGCACAACAAGATACAGATATAGGTAAAAAAGTTAAAAGTGCATTAGACAAAGGCGATTATGTAGATACTAAAATAGTTTTAGATACTTTAGAGGCAAGACTACAAAGAAAAGATACAAAAAGAGGATATGTGTTAGATGGTTTTCCTAGAAGTATGCAACAAGTAAGAGAGATGGAAAGAAGAAACATTGGTTATGACCATGTCGTATTTTTAGATGTGGCAGAAGATGAAGTTGTAAGAAGACTTACATCTAGAGGTCGTGCTGATGATAAACCAGAAATTATAAAAAATAGAATTGCAGTATATAAGAGAGAAACTATGCCTGTAATTAAACATTTTGAAAATAAAATGCTCAATATTAGAGTAGAAGGCGGAGAACAAATAGAAGATGTAGCCGCCAATATCATAGATAGATTAGAGGCGGCTGATGAAGACTTTTAATTACAAACAATTCTTAATCAAAGAGGGTGTTTACGACCCTGGTATATTCAAGGCATATTTTCTTGCAGGTGGACCTGGTTCAGGTAAATCATTTGTAACATCAAGTGCATTTGCAGGTTTAGGATTAAAACTTGTAAACTCAGATTCAGTTTTAGAAAAATATTTAAAAGACGCTGGTCTATCTTTAAAAATGCCTGATAGTGAAAAGTCTTTAAGAGACCCTCTAAGAGATAGAGCAAAAGTTACAACACAAGCTAGACTAGATTTATATTTAAGAGGTAGATTAGGTGTAATTATTGACAGCACAGCAAGAGATGTAGCAAAAATAGGTAGACAACAAAAACTATTTAAAATATTAGGATATGATACTTATATGATATTTGTAAATACATCATTAGAAGTTGCATTAGATAGAAATAAAAAAAGAGATAGAACGGTACCTGAATTTGTAACAAGAAAATCACATAAAGAAATACAAAGTAAAATGGGTATATTGCACAAAATGTTTACACCTGGCAATTTCTATATTATAGATAATAACAGTAGTGAAAAGGAGTTAGTTACAACAACATTAAATAAGGCGGCTTCAATAGTAAGAAGAACTTATACAGCACCACCAAAAAGTTGGATTGCAAAAGAATGGATTAAAGCACAGTTAGCTAGTAAGAGGAAATAATGTTTAAATTTTTAGAAAACTTATTTAAAGATGACATTAAAGAAAGTATCATAGACATACCAAGGCGTATCTATGCACCTGGTGTTTTTGATGACGCTGATACTGATAATCCAAAATTAAAACCTGTTGTCTTAGATATGATAAAAGACCAGTTAAAAGATTTTGAAAGATTAGCACCTGTTGTTAGATACAGTTTAATTGGTTCTATACTTACAAAAAGATATCGTAATGACGCTGACTTAGATATTAATGTATTATTTGATGTACCAGAAAGTGAACAAGAAGAAAAAAGATTAGAGTTTTCAAAACAATTAAAAGGCATTAATGGTAGACTTGTACCAGGAACACAACACCCTATAAATTATTTTATTATTACAGACCCTAAATTAGAAAGAGCAAATAAAATAAAAGCTGATGGCGTCTTTGACATTGATAAAAATAAATTTATTAGAAGACCTGTACCACAAGATTTTGACCCTAAAAAATATGAAAAAGATTTTCAAAAGAAAGTACAAGAAATTGATATTATAAAAGGTGAACTAAAAAGAGATTTAGTAGATTACGAAGAATTAAAAGAATTAACACCTAATGATGTACTAAATTTACAAGATAGAGTTAATGGTAAATTAGAAGAAATAGAGGATAGTGTTAGAACACTAAAAGATATTGGCGATACTTTAGTACAAGATAGGAGAGATATCTTTAGTAGAGATATGACACCTGATGAAATTAGAGAGTATGGTATTCATAATAAATTACCAAAAAATATCATCTATAAGATGTTAGAAAAATATCACTATATGAAGTTTTATAAAAAACTAAAAGATATTTTAGAAGATGATAAAATAACAGATGATGAAATTAAAGATTTACAAATACACGAAGCTACAGGTAAAACTGTTGCATTTGCTTTTGGTAGATTTAATCCACCAACAATAGGTCATCAAAAATTAATTCAAAAAGTTGTATCACAACCAGCAAATAAACATTTAGTATATTTAAGTAGAAGTAATGACCCTANAAGTAANCCATTACCACCNNNTGAGAAACTNANNTTTATGAAAAAAATGTTTCCAAGATANAGNAATATGTTTAAGATAAACACTACTAATATGATATTAGATATTGCTACTAGTTTATATCAACAAGGTTATAAAAATATAAATTTTGTTGCAGGTAGTGATAGAGTTAGAGAATTTGATACAATACTAAAAAAATATAATGATGTAAAATCTAGACATGGATATTATAATTTTNATAATATAAAAATAACAAGTGCAGGTGAAAGAGACCCAGACGCCGAAGGTGCTACAGGTATGAGTGCAAGTAAAATGAGAGCTGCTGTATCTAGTAAAGATTTTACAAGTTTTAAAANAGGTTTACCTACAAGTTTTGGTGATAGTATACCTTTATACAAAGCAGTTGCAAAAGGTATGAAAGTAAATTTAGCTGCTGGTGTAGGTAGTGTNGGTCATCATGTAGGTTATGAATTTAAACCTGTGGCTAGTTTAGAAGAATTTGAACAAAAACAAATAAGAGATTTATATATTAGAGAAATGATATTCAATGTAGGTGATANAGTAAATTATGTTGTTGAAGATATTAATGGTGAGGTAAAAAGNAGAGGCACAAATTATATTGTNATAGAAGACAANAATAATAATTTACACAAATGNTGGATTTGGGATTGNATACCTGAATCAGGAAANAGAGAGGTAGAAATGAGAGAGTATGACTTAAATGTTGACTANGGTTTTGAGGCNGTTAACGANAGAAAACAACCACAAGATAANGATGTANAAAAAGAACCTGGNACTCAACCAAAAAAGTATTACAAAGACCTTAAAAAAGATACTAAACAAAAAAGAGCAGACTTTTTTAAGAAACAAGATACAACAGATACATCACCCGATAGTTATAAGAAAGCACCAGGCGATGAAACAGGTAAAACTAAACCATCTAAACATACACAAAAATATAAAAAGATGTTTGGTGAACTTAAAAAAGATTTAAATGACGCTTGTTGGTCTGGATATAAACAAGTAGGTATGAAAAAGAAAGGTAAAAAAATGGTGCCTAATTGTGTACCTGAAAATGTAAATGAGGCAACACACGATTGTCCACCAGCTGTACAAAATGTAGATTTAAATACAAAGAACAGAGACCAAACTACTTTAAGACATAACTACGGTCCTTTAAATGTAGATGAACCAGGCGATTATTGGGAAAAAATTGCAGACCAATGGAAAACTTCTGTAAAAGCTGCTAAGATGTCATTATGTGCAAACTGTATCGCATTTGATATATCACCTAGAATGAAAGAGTGTATGCCTGGCGTTGCAAGTGATGGCGAAGGAGAACTAGGTTATTGTTGGATGCACCACTTTAAATGTCATAGTAGAAGGTCTTGTAATACATGGGCAAAAGGTGGTCCTATTGTAGATAATAAAATATCTTATATATGGCATGACAAGTCAAGTCTTGATGAGGCATATGAGATAGGTCAAGATTACGCTAATCATTGTAAAGATATGACACCAGGTGAATCACCTGTTGAGAAACCTGTTGATAGTAAAGATGTTACACCTGAAATTAGAAAGAAAAGGTCATTAAAAAACTTTACGGAATACTTGGCTGAAGTACCTGAGGAGGATAAATATTCACATCTTGAAGAAGAACTTGAAATTACTGAGGCAGAATACCAAGGTAAGAAAGTAAAACTTAACGACCCAATTAGAGGCGGTAGTAAGAAGTTTTATGTATATGTCAAGAATAATAAGGGTAATGTAATTAAGGTATCTTTTGGCGATACAACAGGATTGAGTATCAAGAGAGATGACCCAGAGAGGAGAAAGAGTTTTAGAGCAAGACACAATTGTGATACTGCTAAAGATAAAACAACAGCAAGATATTGGTCTTGTAGAATGTGGACTGCTAGAACTAAAGTATCGGATTTAGACTGATGAAATATAAAGAGTTTACAAATAATTCATATGGTTTAGAGGCAAAAGAAGTGCCACCTAAACCTAGAACATATTCTGATGTTAAAGAAGATATAAAGATTAAGGACCCAAAAGGTACAAAGAAAGATTATGTAAAAAGATATAGAGATGTATATAAGAATACACATAGAGGGGCACCTGATATTAAAAATGAGAAACCAGGTGAATTTACTTTAAGTGGAAAAGATGAAAAACTAGTCGCAGATTTAGTGAGGGACAAATGAGCAGATATAGAGCAACAACAAGAGAACTTTTAGAACAAGTAAGACAAGAAGCGAAAATGAAAGACATTTACACCATGGCTTTTGATGGTGATAATGCTAATACAATTGCAAAGAAACTTAAACTAGATGTTGCAACAGTCAAGAAAGTCTTGGGTGAAAGATTTACTAAGGCAGATTTTGATGATAATGAAGATGAAAACAAACATAGTGAAAATGCATATGAACTTGCTAAACTATTTGGCACCCCACAAGAAAAGGCACAAATGAAAGCAATCATGCATAGAAATGAAAAACAAGGATATACAAGTAGTAGTGATAGTAGAATTGTAACATCAATACAGTCAAAATATTACAGTAGATTAAAAGAAGAAACAGAATTAAAAGAATTTAATCCTGATTTTGGTAAAGATACTAAGGCAGGTAGAACAAAAGAAACTCATGCAGATGATAAGAAAACAAAAGATGAAGATAGAATCAAGTCTTTAGAAAATGAGATTCAAAGATTAAAACTAGAATTAGAAAACGAAAAGAATGCTACTGTAAAACCAGAACCTAATCCTGATACAGGCGAAGTTCCTCTAACAGTAGGTATCGCACACAAATATTTAAAAGACAAACAAGAAAAAGAAAAAGTTAAGAAAGAA
This sequence comes from Candidatus Woesearchaeota archaeon, assembly GCA_002686215.1. The sequence goes on along the minus strand of NZAU01000027.1, from coordinate 238 downwards.
GAACTAGAAGAAGCAACTTTCAGTCCAGCTATGCTTTCACAATTAAAAAGTGCATTTGGTAATCTGAAAACAATCACACCTGATAAAGCAACAAAACTAAATAAAATACTTGATAAAGTAAATAAAGATGGTTTAATTGATTTATATAAGGCAAAAATACCTTTTGTTAGTATAGGTGCAGGTGGTAAACTTTCACAAAAACATAATTTAAGTCCTAAAGATATTAATAGAATTATAT
>NZAU01000150.1 GCA_002686215.1 Candidatus Woesearchaeota archaeon | reverse complement strand
CTGACATGGTTTCTTGTTGCTTATAATAAAGTTTAATAAATGACTTAGCAATATTTCTAAGTTGATCGCGATCATCACAACTATCTATCTCAGATGCTAGTTTTTGATATGCAAAACTCTTAGAAAGATTGCTGAGTTCGATGTTATCTGGGTCCATTTAGTAACTCCTTAAGTAGTGACTTAATTTCGTCAATATCACCCTTCATATTAGCAAGTTCATCCTCAAGATTCTGTGTTTTTTGATTCTCTTCGGATTTCACTTCACGTCTTGCAAGGTATTGCTCATATTCAGTTTTATTTACATTAACAATTGAACCAGTTCGAGGGTCTCTCGCTAAATCGGAGTGACCCTCTACAGTATATTTTTCCATTATGCAAGTGCGATAACTCTAATGTCTTTTACTCTTGGAACATAAACCTGACTTGTGGATGTCAACAGAAGTTTAATTCTGAAGGATCTAAAGGCAGGAAGTTGATCGATAGTAAATGTCAATTCTCTATAATCAAGACGCAAACCATCAAAGTTGTAATTATTAGATTTGACAAATTTAGTGTCTGTTTGACCATCACTCAAACTAGCGTCAATCACTTGTCCTCTGGTATTGAGATTATCATAACCAGGGAAGAGTTGGAAGATAGGATCAAATCCCTGCTTGTCGCTAATTGCATAAAGAGCTCTGATATCAGACAGAGCATTAATGTGAGCAGAGACAAGAATTTTAATGGAAGACGCAGGATTTTCAAGTGTAATTTCTTTAGAAATATATTGACATGCTGTGGGATCTTCTCTAAGAGTATTGACTCTTGCGTCAGTAGCGTAGTCAGTGACAACACTATTTGCTCTATTTGACGTGGTAATAATAGAGAGTCTCTGTGCATCAACCACAGGACTTACTTTAGTGTCTACTGTTCCAAGGAACAGTCTCATATTCATAGATTTATTACCAGGAATATTATCAAGTTTTTCGTCTTCATTCACCTTAGAAGCAATCATTCTTGGTGAATCAAAGTAGTTAGTAGTATTGATGTTAAGATCGGTGAATCCTTCATCAATAAATGGAATTTCATTTCCACTTATACTTTGACTTGAGATTGTTCTTACTTCAGCATTAAGGGAAGTGCCACGAACAGTAACGTTTTGAATGATAGGTGTAATAATTTCAAATGGTAAATTCTGAGATGCTTTAATATCATAACCACCAGCAGTCTTTGTGCTGTTCATGAATAATTTAGGAAGACCAACATCATTACTTCTGTCATCTCCACTTGTGCCAGTTCCTGTATTAAAGGTTTCTGACATGTCAAGTTTAACATTATAAGAATCAAATGTAATTGGATTATCTACCGTGACATTATTCATATCATGAGTCTTATTGACTCTATGGAGATTGACACCACCAATCTCATATTTGAATACAGGAGTTCCGATAGGATAATTTGCCTGATTACTGCCTCTAGTGATTGTACCACCGATAACATTTCCAGTTACGTTAGTATACTCAATAATTTCATTTCCAATCTTAAGGAATCCAACGTTTGTTGTTCCTACACCAACGTTTTCAAAGGTTCCAAAATTGGTTCCATCATCAACAGAAATTTCTCCAGTCGATCCAGTTACATATTCTGCAGAGAGTTTAGTTGGTTTGATGTCAGATTGCACATCGCTGATCGCAACTCTGTTATCAGCAAAGTACATACCATGGTTTTTATGGTTGACTTTAATGTGCAGTCCATCATTATCAACGGTAATATTATGAATCGTATTACCAACACCCACCGCGTCATTAAAGTTAAATTGAGTTGTAACACCTGCACTATTGACATACATGAGTGTGTTGCCAATACCAGTTACGAACTCGCCCTGAACATTTTCAAAGATAAGTTCATTAGTCATGCCGATTCCAGTAACTGTGAATCTAGCATTTCTACCAACAGTTGCAATACCAATTGTTGATATACCAAGAACATCACCAACTTGATATCCAGAACCACCATTTACGATTGTTGCTACACCGATTGCTCCGGCGTTCACAAATACGTTTGCAGCAGCACCACGCCCATTACCACTAAGTGTTACAAGATTGACGCTATCGAAGGATCTAGATCCAGTTGAAGGCGTGTAACCGATGCCTGGATTAGTTATCTCAAGAGTAACAGAAGTGCCAGCAGTGCCCACCAAATCACCACTTGCTTGAGTTCCTAACTGGAAGAATGTATTACCAATTTCATAGTCAGTATCTCCAGTAGTGGTTCCAAGTCCAACTCTAATTTTCTTAGAATTAAGAACAAGAGAATCGGGTAACAACCTTGGAATCATCTGATTACCCTTAGTCAGTTCAGGACTGTAAAGTTCTAAAGATCCATTTTCAACAAAGTCTGCTCTATAAAGAGTAAACTTAAGATCTTCCCACTGACTTGGTTCCCAGGTCGATGCGTTCTGTGATTTAAAGAGTGATCCAAGATATGGTTGGTTAGAAATAAACGTGTTCGTTAATATATCTTCTTCACCAACACGCGAAATAAAGACACTATATTTGGTAGAATTAGATGCTAAACAAATAGCATATTCAGTATTACCGCCCTCAAGATAAACAGGCGCTTTAAATTCAATTGTAGTGGCAACAGAACCGTCAGATGATACTGAGATATCTTCAGGAGGGACTACGATTTCAGAGAAAGGAAGAATCTTCTGAGTTGGAGTGCCATTTTCCATGGATCTCAACTGGAAGACAAGCGGGATATCCATATCATCTTTGGATGCAAAGAAGATATCACACTTAGTCAAGAAAATGCCGTTGCTATCTTCTACAAGGAAAGATTGTGCAAGGGGGTCATACCAACCAATAATCTCTTCTCTAACAACTGTCCCTCCAGCTATTGTTTGTGAACTTACTACTTGAGTTCCAAGATCGCGGTTGACGTTTTGTTCTTGGAACTGTTGTCTACGCTCAACTCTTGCATTTCTCGTAGCTATAATAGTTTCTTGAATTGTTTCAAGAGTTCCTGATGCGGTATATGTTTCTTCCGCGATCGTATTGCATAGATTTTGATCGTTATTCTCGTCATTAATAAGAGTAAAGTTCTTAGCACCCGTTTCAAATTTAGGGAATGTTGGCGAGTTTGGATCAGGAATAAAGAAACTACCGATCAAATTAGCAGCAAGGTCAGAGATAAGTCTGACATCTGTAATCGTTGCTTGTGCTCCACTTGTTCCTCCTGTCAGAACCATTCCTGGCGCAACAAATCCAAAGTACTCACCCTGTGCCTCGGCGGCAAGTGAATATGTATCAACATTCAAGATTTCTGAGGTTGAAGAATATGATCCAGACAACGGTGTATTGTTGTAGGGATTTTCTCTAAATGTTGCTGTAGCAACATCATAAGGACCCTCCCTATGATTTGATTGTGCTACTCTAAATGTGATACTAGGATCAGTATTTCCAGTGTTTTGACTCAATCCAGTTCTATTCATTCTTCCAGTTACAGTCTCACCGACTGCAAATGTTCCAGAAACCATGCTGATTTCAAGAAGTTTTGGAACACAGAATCTAGTAACATCTTCCCCATCAAAGAATGCGTACATTCTCGTGAGAGGTTTCATTCTCTTAGAAACAAACTCGATGTTTCTAGATCTCATGAATGGAACTATGTCTCTGCTGACAACACTATCGCCAACAGACTCTCTATCAAACTGCTCAGTAACAATAGTTCTTGTTCCAGATCTACGTGCGATGCCAGTCTCAGTTGTGGTTTCAAGCACTTCTTCGATAGNACCACTTGAAATTGTTTGTCTGATTCTANGANCAGGGTTACCAAATCCACCACTAAAGTTGTTAATCCAACCACCCATTTCAATAATTCGCTCTGTTTCCTCACCAGATTCTCTTCTGCGTGTGGTGCTTGATACTGTAGTTCCAGTCCAGTTTGTTTCCCAGGCATTCCAAACCACGGGTGCCATTCCTGTCTGACGGTCAACATTTTCAGTTCTCGCAAGCATCTCAAGAGTTGAAGAAAAATCACCCTCTACTTCGATAACCTTTGCCTTCATCCTTGCGGTATCAACCCAGGTATCAGTTTCTGGAGTGATATCCAAAGAACCTTTCCAGAAACTAATTAAGAATGGAGTAACACTTTCAGTTCTGGTAGCAAATGATTGCTTCAACCACTCAACTTCAGCATAGTCAAGAGTAATAATGTCATTTTGCTTCCTTACATTATTACCTTCAATTGTTGCAAATTTTAGATCGGCAGTTGTGTCATTATTGACAACAGGTCCTTGAATCAGATCAACTGAATTGGTATAATGAGTTGGTCTAATCTCTTTTCTCTCAGCATCAATACTATTTTTAATAGGAAGATTTTCATCCTGAGGTTTAAACGAAGTAAGGTTATCTACAAAGAAACCGGACTTAAATCTGTTTAATCCATCAGCATCGGCAACAAAAAGATTTGCTGTATTAGTTTCAAGCAACGAGAGTGATGTGTAATACTCAAGATTTTTAATTCTATCTTCAAGTTTGTAGATATCTTCCATGCGATATCTCTTATGAGTATTAAACTTCAGAGAAGCTTGAACAACATTATAGAGATATGGTGGTAAAGTGATAGAGCAAATTTCAATCGCATCATCAACAACATCAGGCGGTTCTGGTCTCTCAGAGGGAACTCCATACTTAACTTGGAACACACCATCTTTTGTCAGGAAAATTCTATCAATTCTGCCAAGATAATATGAGAAATCAACAAATAAAGATTCGTCTGATGCTAAAATATTTTGAGCAGAATTGCCTGATCCATTAAATGATCTTCCAAGAAATTCAAGAGGAGATCTATCTCCCTCAGAAATAGTTGCAACAGAACTTACTCTCGGTCTAATGTCAATTATATCAGAGTTTCCAAAATTACCAACAATTGCGATTTCGGATGAATAATCAAAATTATCATACGAATTTACTGTTGTAATATCTCCATCATCGGTACTATCGTATGAACCACTCTTGAAGTAGATTCTCAATTTTTTGGTGGGTTCTGATGAATCAGGTTTTCTCTTTACTGATCCATGATTATAAAAGGTGAAGTTTTGCCCATTATTAAATATAAAGTTTGTAGACACATCAAAACTTGATGCGTCTGTGGTGTTTATAACCGCGCTAATATTTGTTTCTGATGAGACAATAGTCTCACCTTCATTAAACAAGACATCATTTTTGTAAAGAATACCAATTTTGGAATCTGAGATAGATGTCTTTTCTGCAATAATACCAATTGCACCTGAATTCTGTCCTACAATAGATTCTCCAATAGTAAACTCATTAATCGTAGCAGAGGCACTAGTAATCGATTGTAAAGTGAGAGTTGGTGACGAAGGATTGGATGTGTCTGCAGACTCAAAAATACCATGAATTTCAATTACATCAGGAACATTAAGTGAAATTCTTTCATCTTGAACTCTTGTACCAAATGGATAATTTCCATAAGTTAGTCCATCATTCAGTGTTGTGGTTCCAATACCAGATCCAACAGTTTTAGACTTATCTACAATAATAGATTGAACTCTATTTCTTACTTTAATTTTTGCCTTTGGTTTTCTCTTCCTGATGGTTGCAATCAAAGTTGATCCAGTATCGTTGGATCCAAGACCATTAATCTGTAGTGTGCTCTTACCACCAGGTGAAGAAATTGTGAACTTATCAGCAGTTAATTCCTCTGTAGTTCCATCCTCTCTGATAAGAGAATATCTTGAGGGAGTAAATGGTAAGAATACTTCATTATCATCTGCAGTTACTGCAGTTGATAATTTAGCGTCAACAATATTAACAGTAAAGGTTTTTCTGACTGTTAAGATAGCATCAGTAAGATTTACGTTCTCAACATTTTCTTTGGGAAGAGGTGTGAATAAAGCATTATCAGTTGAAGGATCAAGCGGCGTGGTTAATACTTTTAAATCAGTAACATTAGTTACTGCGGTTGGTAATTTACCACCTGCAATTCCAGTTACTGTTGTAACACCAACAAAATTAACGTGGGATGAACCAACTGCTACAACTCTCCCTAAAACTGGATCTTGATCATCACCAACAACAGCGGAAAGATCACTATATTGTATTAAACTTCCAAGTTTTACTGCAGTGCCGGGGAATAGTGGATTAGTGCTTCTAACCGTACTAATTCCACCTTGATCTCTTGGGGAAATCGTAGCAACTCCAACATTAAAAGAAACTGCCTGAACAGTATTTGCACTAAAAGTATTAATTCCTGTAGTTCCGTCTGTGCTTCCAAATACTGACTTTACATCTCCAATACCATGAGCAGTTGCAGCGATAGCAGTTCTACCATCTAGAATTCCATCAAAGAAAAGTGGTTCATTTTTAATGAACTCGCCTTTAGTTTCATATAAAGTAACAGTTTTGCTATTTGATACTGCTGATCTAATGAATGCAGTTGCACCACTTCTTTGTCCTTTTACAAATGTTGGGACAGAGAGTGTATGTGCCTGATTTAAGGTAAGTGTGGTGAAAGATTGAACATCAAAAAGAGAAATTCCCCACTGGTTTAAATTTGCGTTCGCAGTATCATACGCACCTGATTCAAGTCTAAAATCATAAACTCTTGCTAAACCAATTTCATTTCCAGGAGCACCATCACCATCAACATCTGTACCTACTCTCTCATCTCTTAAACTTAAAACATAAGTATTACCAACACCAACAGTAGGTGTTCTAAAAACTGTATCAAGTTTGAGTGTTGGTCCTGTATTGTAAATTACAGACTGATCTTCAATTGTTCTAGTGGTTCTTGGTTTATCAACATCAAGATAAGTAGGATTTAGGGTTTCAATATCATAACCTCTGACAAACGCTCTGCCTGCAGATACTCTGTAAAGAGCTCGATCATCAGATGGAATGGCACCTCCATATGTAAACTGGCCAGCGTTGTAGACACCACCATTACCCAAATTATCATTCAGGGACTCTTTCATGGTGATATCAAAAGGTGTCACATAGTAATCACCAGATTCTGCAAACGTTCTCCTTGCCATAACGTCTGCAATATCATTATATCCAGGACCAGATCCAGAAAATCCTGTTTTTTTGGTGATAGATCGTAAAACACCATTTACAACAGTCCCCAGTTCAACAAATGATCCATCATCTAAATCATCAAGGGATTTTTTAATCAAAGAGGTGCTTATCTTAAGTCTATCTGCACCTGGAGCAGCATAATTATTAAATCCCTGAGAGTTATCATTAAGAGTTTCATCTAAGTCTGCTGTAATAATCTCTTCACTGACAAACAGACCTATCCTGTAATTAGGAGTGGTTCCATACTGATCAAGAATTAAAGTTTCAGTATCAACATTTACAAAATTACCTCTAATAAAATAGATACCATTTTGAATCTGGAATGATGATCCTATTTGTGCTGCTTCATTAGAGAGTGTCAGTGCAAAAGGAGCACCAGCTGAGATAGTGCTGTTTCCTAAGAGACCTGACGTGATAATTTCATTACACGCTAATTCTTCAGCATCGAAAAATGTCTGAGTCGAATTATTAGTTGTGCTTGAATCAAGATAGTTTATATAAAGAGTAAGATTACCTCTTTCAGAATCTTCAGGAAGAAGAACGCTATCAACGAATGCAGTTACACCTGAAGCAAGACCCGTAATCTTAGTTCCTACTAGTTGTTCAGCGTATGCTGAAACAGGGACACCTTGAAAATTGTTTACCAACTGAATACAATAATATCTTCTATTGTATCCTGTGTTTCCTGGAATTACTTTTTCGCCTTCTTTGAAAAAATGCAGACCAAATCTTTCGATTTGATTTTGCAGAATCGATTGAAGAGTGGTTAATTCTCTTGCCTGAACTGGATATCCAGGTTTAAACAGCACCCTATGGTAAT
>NZAU01000026.1 GCA_002686215.1 Candidatus Woesearchaeota archaeon | reverse complement strand
CTCACTTCCATATGCATTAAATCCTATTAGTAATAAACATACTAATATTATTTTTTTCATTATTTAACCTCAATCACCTCTGTGATTACATTTTTTGGAATAATTGTAGAATTACCACATTCATAGATAGTGCCATCATCTTTAAAATTAAAATCACTAACTATTCTAACAAGCTCATCATCTTCATCACTAATCAGATAACCTGTGCTTATACTTCTTGCAAGATTTTCTGATTTAACATCTTCTACACTTCTCCAAGTGCTATCAGATGAAATATCTAACCAATGAACTTGAACAAGTTTGTATGGTATCTTTTTGATTTTTCCTAAACTCATAATACATAACCTCAATCTAGGGTGTTCATGTCAGCTCTATATGATGAGGTCTGAGAGAGAGAAGCCGACATGAACGGGAATTACTTTTATAACCTCATCCATATTAAACCAGTTTATCAGGTTCAACAACTATTGTCAAGGGTTTTATATACCCGATGCACTACCTGGTGCCTGTGGATAAACTTCTGGTTCTGGTATCATATAATTATCATCCCAGCCAAATGCCTCTTTTACCACATCTTTTGATAAACCTTTGTAAACTTGGTGTAATCTTTTATCCTTTGCAGCAATAACAACTTCTGCCTCACTTTCGTGTAGACCTTCACACATCTGTATAAACATATTTTCTTTTTGTGATTGTTTAGTTTCGTTATCACCACCTTCTATAAAGTGAAATAGTTTTCTTGCCTCTGATGCTAGAACTGTATGTTCTGTACCAATCGGTGCATCATTTTTTTTGAAAGGAACTTCACCTGCAGGTATGACCCATTTTTTAGTGGGGTCAAAGGATGCCTTAATTATCATTCTTAAAGCTGAAGTGTCATTCTTTCTTAGAATTTCTATCTTTTGAGATTTTGTTTTTGCTTTGTGTACTTTGTCAAGTATCTCTGATATTAGTAATGAGTTATTACTATTTTGCGCATTAACCATATTAACCATTTTAAAATTCTCCAATATTTTCAGTAAGACTAGTTAGTCTCTTTTCTATAAAATAATTTAGTAACCCACTTCTATCGCCATAAGAAGCTTCGTTGAAACTATTTAGTATTTCTGATTCTAGGGTTTTCGGAATATTATCCAAATTTATTAATTTATCATTTCTTTGATAATTTCGTTTTATTTCATCATCTAATTCATCAATGTCTTGAGCCAAAATACTTTCTAACTTCTTAGATGTTAAAGGTCTCTGTCTCAACTCATCTGTAAAAGTGTGGTCTGGTGACAACACATTTGGTACACCATCACTCTTATCGCCTTTTAATACATGTTCTTTGATATAAACTTTCGGGTCTACACCATCAACTAATTTTTTAGTTATCGGACTGTATTGTTTTACATTGTCATATTTTTGTAATTGTATAAAGTCTTTATCACCTGATACAATCATGACTTTTTCATTTTGATAATGTTTACATAATGTTGCAATTACATCATCTGCTTCTGCCCCATAAACTTCTACAACTTTATAAGGTAAAAATTCTTTTATTTCTTCTTTGATATTATTAAGAACTCCAAATATGGAATCCCAATCTTTATTATCTTCTTCTCTGTTTTTTCTACGATTTGATTTGTATTGTGGAAATATCTCTTTACGCCAATATGCTCTTGAATCGTATGCCAGAACTATTTCACCATAATCTTCATTAAACATTGTTCTGTACATTCTAACAGAATTTAAAATCATATGTCTAACCATGTCTTCTTCTAACTCACCTTTATTCATGTGCAAATGCATCATTAAAGATGCAACTGATATTTGATTCATGTCTATTATTATCATTTTAAATTCCTTTAGAAAGGGTGGCCGAAGCCACCCCACTAAATCTTTACGAATTAAGAATCGTAAGATACACCATTTCCGTAAAGTGCTTTAATACCTGCAGCAACGATTGTTTTATCTGCAGCCCCATTCATAAGAACGGCACCTACACCAGCATTAATAATTGCTTGTGTTGGTTCACCCATACGGTAGGAAGTACCACTAGCAGTTTTGTTGATATAAATCATGTTACCTGCTCTTCTAAGTTTGTCTACCATCGCCTGTGGTGATGTAAGGTCAAACTGATTTCTTAATTGTGTCCAAGTAAGTGTTTTACCTGATTCAAATGCGTTTAGAACGCGTTGTGTTTTTGATAGTGCTTTTCTACCCATGTTATTTTCTCCTTTGGAAAATTAAATTTAACTTGACTAATTTTATGCCTCGTATAGTCATATCGGCAACTACATTATTGTAATTCGTTTTATTCTTCATCATCATCTTTTTTATTTTTTTTACTTTCTAAATCTTTAATTCTTTTGGTATGTAAAGTTTCTTTTTCTTTTTCTTTATCTAATTGTGTTTTTCGCCAATTAGTAACTTCACCTATTTCTGTATCTGGTTCAAACTCTACATCTAATTGACCATCACTCTCATGTATCTCTCTGACTTCATCTGCCATATCAACTAAATCACCTAATAATCTACTATCAAATTTTGAATAGTGCATCTCTATGCCATCTTCATTTTGTGTTCTGTCTGGCATCATAATATTATCAATCAATCCTTGAACGACATGTGGTAATTTTTCTTGTCTATACAGAGCAGACTTGACTGTCTCTGATAAAAAACCTATGTCTAATATAAAACTATCTTCACCTATGTCATAACCATTTTCTGATAGTGTGTGAATCAACTGTACCATAACACCCTCTGTTATGATATCAATCTTTGATATCTTTTCTTGCATTTTTAATTGTGTATTATTTTTATCTAATGCCTTTTGATATTTTCTCTTGACCCAATCTGATGCTTGTTCATCATTTACTTTACCATGTGCATCCCAAGGTCCTATGATTATATTATCTGGTACTTTTTTATCTGTCATGATATAATTTTTTTCTCAACTGGTACTATTGCACCTATGTAATTTAAATAATTGTCTCTAATCTCTGACTTAGCATCATTTATTGTAATTATATGTTCTTCTTTAATATGCATTTCTTCATTCTCTGCGAATGGTATAAATGGTGAAAAATATAATTTAGTTTCAGAACTTGAACCAGGGTTTTGAGCCATCGGTATCAATACAAATGGTTTTTTAATTGTTGTTATTGAGGCATCAGAATATACCATCTCTGCCACGATATCCTCACCTGTGGTAAGTCTTAATAATTTTACATCCATTAGTGTGCCCTCTTTCTTCTGTAATTAGTTTTTTGTTGGTGTGGCCCTGGTGTATCTCTTAATTTTTTCAACCACCTTTGTCTTCCTGCAGACTTGGCCAGTCTTTTCTTTTCACTTTTCTTTGTGAAAAACTGTCTTTCGTGAACTTCATTTAAGATACCAGCTTTCAGAACTTTCTTTTTAAATATTCTTAATGCCTTATTGATATCATCACCATGAACAGTTACACCTAAACCAGATGTTTGTTCTTGTGGTTTCTTTTTGAAGTGTCTTTTTTTCTCTTGATTTCTTACTTGAAATTTTTGTCTTGGTTTGGTTGAACTACCTCTCACTCAACACCCCCATTTATATCTCTATGAAATTGGTCTGTTATATCATAGACTGAACGCATTGCGTCAAACTTATTTTCAAACCCCATGATTTGAAGATTCTCCATATTGTTATCTAAAATTTCTAAAGCATCATCTTCTGTTATGTCACCCCCAATTAATTTTTGAGCAGTGACACCTAGAATAGTTTCAGCTTCTTCGTACATCATTTGTTTTACAGCACCCATATTATGCAACCTCCAACATAGACAAAGGAACTCTGTAAGAACGACTTCCTATTTGAACTATTGCTTTTTTAATATTAATTTTTGTGACTGTACCTAACTCTCTTTTAGTTTTTTGTACAACATAAACATCCATACCCACCCTTATAGTAGATTTGGCATTCATCACTTTTACATCACGAATAAAATCACCTAACTCATTTAATTCAGTTAGATTCATACCCATGATTTCTTTTCGTATATTTTCTTTCATTTTTGACCTCTCATTAATTTTATATGTAACCATATTAACAGGTCCATACAGGACTTGTCAAGGGTTAATTTTGTGTTATTGAGAATAACTCTCATTTAGAATCATCCATACATTCGGCCAACTATATTTTTGATTATAATATCCGTCAATATAGTCAATATAGGAATCTATCCAATTTGGTGTTATNGNGNATANNTCTCATNTANNATCNNCNAGTANATTNGGCCAACTATNTATTTCTGNTTNTAATNTNCGTCAATATAGTCAATATAGGAATCTNTCCAACTCTCATACGATTTACTCATANTTTCCTCTCTCTTAATAATCTATANATTGTATTAAATCATTTCTTATCTCGGTAGTAAATTTCACTCCAAGATTTCTCAATCTCATTTCTTCTTTTTCGTTATCTTCTGGTGTAGAAGGTATATATTCTACTTCTCCGTCTTCGTAAGTAGTCATATATAAGTTTTCATTTGGTCTTAAATTTATGTTTAATTCTCTCATAATTCCTCACTTTTTATGATTATGTAGCTATTATGACAGGTCAAACAAGTATTGTCAAGGGTTAATTTACCCTTATTTTTGGGGGTATTTTAGGGGGTGTAAATGAGAATCATTCTCAAATAGGAATCATTCTCATTTAGATATCTAGATTAGAAGTACAAATGAAGTCCATAATTCACTTGTAAATACAGGCATTGTTGCAACATACTCTGATGCATTTTCATACATTGATTTTACAGGCTCATTGATTTCATGAGTATTCTCATCTGTAATTCTTAATTTACAGGTTGGGCATTTACATGACATCTCTCATCTCCTTAGTTAGATAGTGGGTTACCAGATTTAGCTTGTATTTCTCTGATTTGTAGTTTTAATAGTTCTATCTCTTTTGAATTGATTTCACTATTTTTATCTACCTCTGCAATTGCCTCAATATTTTTTTGAATAGAAGTTCCTTTTTTATCACTTCCTACTCTTTTTTCAATNTTAGACAATCTAGTGTTGATTTCACCATACTTTGTAAAACCACCACCTATTGCAACTATTGCCGCAATCAGAGCTGCGATACTTGCCAAGTTATTTTTTAATGTATCAAACATTTTAGTTTCCTCTTAGTTCTTTGAGTTCCAAATAAACTTTATTTTTTTCATAATTAATTTCATTTAAAACTTTTCTTCTTTTATTTAGTGGGTCATCTTTTTGATACCCTAAATCTGCATTTGCATATATTGGTTGTTGTGTTAGAATATTTATATCATCAAATAAATCTAGATTACCACCAAACATTTCTCTGTCTTTGTAAAAAGTTCTNTCTGTATAATTTGATAATTTAGGACCATCAATCTGCATACCTTTGAGTGTAACTAATTGTGATGCCCTAACTTTATCTGCAACTCTTTTTAACTTAGAATTTACTTTTGCAATAATCTTTTCTATTTTTGTACTTATATTTTTAACATCAGTTTCAACTGTGGTATCTACAGATGATGTAGAAACAGATGTGTCTGTATCAGCTTCTGCAACAGTAGTTTCTTCTGCACTTTCTACAGGGGTATCATTTGTTGTTGATGTATCCTCTGTAGGTGTTTCTTCAACAGGTGNTTCTTCTGTTGTTGGTTCTGATTGTGAACCACCTGTTGGTTCTGGTTCTTCTTCCATTGTAGGTTCTGGTTCTGGTCTTTCCATTTCCACATTTGATTCTGGTTCTGTTGTTTCCATTTCAGGCTCTTCATTCATAGCAACAGTCTCTACAGGACCATCTCCCATTTCTGGCATGTCTTCTTCAACCATTGCATCCATAATTTCGGTTGCTGCCTCAGTAGACATATCCTCTGGCATATCCATATCAAACATTTCTGCTAGTGTGTCTATTGCATTTGTAAATGTTTCTTCTGCCATCTCTGTAAATGAGGGTTCAGGCATTTCCATATCAGGCATTTCCATATCTACGGACATTTCTACAGTTGGTGATTCCATTTCTGGTTCATCAAACTCCATATCTGTAGGAGCCAATACAAGAACACCNGCCATTTCATCATTTATATTCTGTTCTAAAGTATCCACTTCAACAGCATCATCTATATAAAACTGTTCTTCCATATTCATTTCTGGTTCTACAAATCCCATGGTGAGTTCCATATCTAAACCACTATCTACAATAATATCCTCTACCATTTCTGTAAATGTTGTTCCACCTATTTCTTCATTCTCTAACATGTCTATTGCAGTTTCTATTTGAGTATCTACATTTTCTAATTGTGTAAGTGTCTCTTGTGAAATTTGTGGTTGAGGACTATCTTCGTATGTAATTTTAAGTGTTGGGTTTTTTATATCTACTGCCCAATGACTACTTCTACCTGTTGATTCTGTAAAGTCAAATCTAACTGCAATTTGAAAGTCTGTTGCAGAGTTAGAACCTTGCACATGAGTATCTGTGTATGTTCCATATGAACCACAGTTTGTATAACCACATGAGTTTAATATAACTTGTCTTGTTTGTGTTGTTACATTTCCTAGATTATCAGTAATTGTTTGTGTCATTGTTGTGGTTGATGTAGAAGTATTCCAATGCCAGATGTCTGCACCTAACTCTGATTCCCAACCATTTTGAATTTGTGCCTCACTCATACCAACATCATCTGCAAGAGATACACCAGGATGCATCATGTGGTCTCCATTGACCATTGCTCCTATGTTATTACCATGATTGTGTGTAGGGTCTGTACAAGTCCATTCATTGTGAGGTTGATTGTTATTAAAGAATTGTTGTGGTAATTGATTATTTGTNGTAACCTCTTGACCCAATGATATAGATGGTAGTAGTAATAAAATGAACAGTAATTTTTTCATGTTAGAATATTATTCCAAAAAATAAAATAGAAAATACTATTTTCTTAAAAAGTTGTTTATTGTATTCNTAATTAATTGCAGTTACTGCAGAATCTATTTTGGATTCA
Source organism: Candidatus Woesearchaeota archaeon (assembly GCA_002686215.1). The sequence continues at coordinate 3,083 of NZAU01000026.1, read as the reverse complement.
TTTGGATTCTTTTTTTTTAACTTCCTCATCACCAACAGTAACTTCTACATTAACTTTTTTAGACTTGTTAATATCTGCTTTTAATTCTTCAATCTTTTGTTTAATCATTTCAGCTTCAGATTGATTAAAAGTTTTATCAACATCTACATCACCATTTCTTATTTTTTCAGCAGCATCTAATTTATCTTTCCACTCTTTGAGTTTTAATTTTTGTTCATACTCATCTTCTGCTTTTTCAACAACTCTTAGTCTGTCTGTNTATTGTGCGTAGTCAGGTCTTAACTTGTCATATTTTTTCCATTGTTCTGAAGCAGCCTTTCCAATCTTACCTTCAAATGGGCAAGGTGTACCAGATTGTTCCATAGCAAAAAATACTCTAGGGTCTTGGCAGAGGATTGAAACTGAAGCGACTTTCATGCCTAAGTCAGATAGAACTTTTGAAAGTTTTATGCGTTCGCAGTTTTCATCTGTTTTGTATGTTCCTGCACTAACCCCGAAACCGATAGTAGAAATACCACCTGAGATACCAACTAAACAAAGGTCTTGTGAGTAAGCAGACATAGANGGTGCAGATGCCATACCTGCAACTCTAGTGTCATGACCATTTGTTGTATTTGTGGTCGTGGTATTATTTGTTGTTGTGTTTGTAGTATCGTTTGAACTACCAGACTGATAAGTGTTATTGTTCGTTGTGGTATATCCACCTGTTATATTTGTATTTGAACCACTTGTATTTGTCTGTGTGTTCGTATCATCTGCAACGGCACTTCCTATTACCGACATCATAAAACATATCAAAGACACCCCTAATATCTTCTTCATGTTGATTCCCTTTTATCTAATCATTCAACAGTATTTATAATTTTTTAAACATTGAAACGAAATATTCTGCATCCACTAATACTAGTGGTTTTGAGTTATTTCTTTTAATTACTACTACAGGTTCATAGTCTTTTGAGTTTTCTTCTGCTTGTTTGTAAGATTCCCAAATATTTACTTTTTCTTGATTCTTACATTCTACTGACATGGGAAACTTTTCTCTTGCAGCTCTGGCCATGATTAAATCCTCTCCACCAGCACCCATACTTCTAGATTCAATATCCTCTGGGTGTATGTCTAGTTTTTCTATGAGAAGTTCTCTCATCCACTTTTGTAGTTTTCTACCTTTTGCTTTTGCCGATTGTGTTTTCATAATTTATCTCGCAGTTAGCATGTAATCTATTGCATATCTATTTTTGTCACTAAGAATTGTATCATTTGCGTGAGTTTGATTTGAATCAAAGATTAAAAAATCTGTTGGGTTTAATTTATAAGCAACACCATCACATATAAATCCACCACCATCTTTTTCANTATCCCAATCTGAATTTAATATTCCTAATACTTTTAATCTACCTTCACCCCAATCATCTACATGAAAGTTTGGTGGGTAGTTTTTAGTTTTTACACTTATGGCACAAAAGTGCATTTCTGGTGTAAGATATTCTTTTCCCCCTGCATCAAATATTTGTGCAAGTAATCCTGTTGCTATCCCTCCTAACAATTCATTATCAAAATTACCATGAGTTACAATATTTAATTTTTGTAAATTAATTTTTTTGTAATTAACATTATGTTCTTCTTTGTTTTGCCATGTGTCTGATTTAGGTAACATGTGCATGAACATATCTAGATATGTTTTTGAGCATACATTTTTTAATATGACAGGTTTAAATTTGGTAGGGGTCGTCATCATCATTCACTTCAATTTCATGCGACATATCTTCATCTAATTCTGCACCACAAAATGGACAAACTTTTACAACATATTGATGTCCTAACATTTCGTANTCTACTGTAAATGAAGCCTCGCATGAATCACATACTATTTCTTTNGTTGTCATACTTTTCCTTAGTGTGTATATGCATTATTCCAAGAACCTGATAAACCTGCAACTTCATATTCAGTTACACGATTCTCAAAAAAGTTCGTATGGTCTGCACCATTTAGAATCCACTCCAACCATGGTAATGGATTATCTTTTACTTTGAAAGATGTTTTTAATCCTAATTGTAAAAGTCTTCTGTCTGTTATNTATCTNATATATTTTTTNACTTCNTCAGANNNTAAACCNTCTANNTNACCNANNTTATATGCNANGTCAATAAACTTNTCCTCNANNTTAACNANNTNNCGATGCCATTNNGTATATNTCTNNTTTNAANTNATCATNNANNANTTTAGGNTGTTCTGNNCAAAATGNTNTNAANANNTTTGAGTTNCCNTCNACATGCATAGATTCATCACGAATNGACCACTCTACNACNTTNCCCATNCCTTTCATNTTNCCATATCTTTGAAAGTTNAGTAACATTACAAANGANGCAAACAAAGCNACACCNTCATTAAATACAGANTTTGCAAGTGCNAGTGCNANNCCTNTATGNNTNGNTACATCNGANTTNTGCATNTATTCAATTTTATTTGCCATCTCTTTATATTCTAANAATGCATGATACTCACTATCTGGTAATCCNANTGTATCATTTAATAATGCATATGCTCTTTGATGTACACCTTCTCTATTTGCAAAAGAACCTAACATGTTTCTAACTTCATTATTTTTAAATTTAGGTATGAACTGGTCATAATAATTTTGACCAACTGCTACATCTGACTGTGTGAATAATCTAAGTATGTTTGTGATGTAATCTTTTTCTACTTGTGTTATTTTATTCATCTTCCAATCTGTAACATCTTCTGATAAATCAACTTCATCTTCAATCCAATGTGCCTTTTCATGTCTTACTGTTAAATCAACAGCCCACGGATAATAAAATGGTTTGTATGTTTCTGAAAGTTTAGTAAGAGAACCACCTCTACCTTTTAAAATTGTTTCTTGTTTTTTAAGTAGTTCAGCATATCCACCAATACGATTACCATCTACAAATATTTGAGGCACTGTATTAATCTGTGGAAGTTTAATTCCTAATTGTTCTTGACTGTGATTTATTCTTTGAAAGAATGATAATCTTTCTTCTTCGTTATCTAGGTTATGTTCTATGACATCTATATTAAATTCTTTGAACCATTGTTTTGCTTG
>NZAU01000149.1 GCA_002686215.1 Candidatus Woesearchaeota archaeon | reverse complement strand
TTTTTCTTCAGGATGAAAAAGGTGATACATATGAATTTGGATGGCAATTAATCTATCAGTACATTGACAAATTAAACCAATGAAAATCTCTAGACAAAAGAAATCCAGAATGTACTACTACTTCTGGTCATTTATGGCACTTACAGTATTCTGTGGACAACTTTATGTTGGATATGGATATCGTCTTATGCATGGAAGTATGCTAGATTTGATGGATAAAGTTGATGGAGTTCTTCTCCATGCAACACCTGATGATAGATCTAATTTTCTCTGATGAAAGCACTGAAAACCCCTCTTCGTTATCCTGGTGGCAAATCACGTGCCCTTACTAAAATTGTACCTCATATTCCTGATCTTTCAGAGTACAAAGAATATCGTGAACCATTCCTAGGTGGTGCTTCAGTTGCAATTCAAGTATCCAAAATGTATCCTCATTTGGATATTTGGGTGAATGACCTTTATAAACCTTTAGTTACTTTCTGGCAGCAGTTGCAGGAGAATGGTAAGGAAATGAGTAATTTTCTTGCCACTGTCAAAAGATTTCATGATACTGTTGATAAAAGCAAAATGCTTTTTAACTCATGTAAGCAACATCTAAATGATGACAGTAAGTCTGATTTTGATAAAGCATGTGCTTTTTATGTTGTGAACAAGTGTTCCTTCTCAGGTCTTACTGAGTCATCTTCTTTCTCTAAGATGGCATCTCAGAATAACTTTACTATGAGAGGAATTGAAAAACTACCAGAGTTTCAAAAGATTATTGCTGATTGGCAGATCACAAATCTTTCTTATGATGAACTTCTAGATGAATCATCTGAAAGAAAAGCATTTATCTATCTTGATCCACCATATGCCATCAAGGATAGTCTTTATGGAAAAAAGGGGAATATGCACAAGGGATTTGATCATGATCAATTTGCCCTTGATTGTACTGATTGTAGTATGGATATGCTTGTTTCATACAACTCTGATCAGTTGGTGAAGAATAGATTTGATAGTTGGAGCACTGCTGAGTTTGAACATACTTATACACTAAGATCTGTGGGTAAGTATATGCGTGAACAGAAAGATAGAAAAGAACTTTTGCTACTTAATTATGGAATTAAAGGATTGGTTGAATGCAATTAACTTTACTAAGGAAGATCTTACTGAACACATAAAGGAATATCCTCCTTTTATTGTAAATAGATGTCTTTCAGGGCACCTTGATTGTGTATTATTTGCTAATGAAATGAACAAGTACCATTTCTTAGACAAAGATATGCAATTTAACTTTTATATAAATATTTTGAGAAAAAGGAAGAGATTCTCTCCCTGGATTCGCAAAGAAAAAGAATCAGATTTAGAGTTTGTAAAATCATACTATGGTTATAGTAATGAAAAGGCATCTCAAGTTATGAAGATTCTATCTAATGAACAAATCGAATTCATCAAAAAACGACTTGAAACTGGTGGAACAAAATGAATCAAACAAGTGAGCCCCAAGTAAATTGGTCTCAGGATAAGATGGTTGAGGTTAGACTCAATGAACCTGATGATTTCTTAAAAGTGAGAGAAACTCTTACTAGAATTGGTGTTGCTTCTCGCAAAGAAAAGAAACTTTATCAATCTTGCCATATTTTGCACAAACAAGGTAAATACTTTATAGTGCATTTCAAGGAGTTGTTTGCCCTTGATGGTAAATACGCTAATCTTACTATTAACGATGTTCAGCGTAGGAATCGTATTACTCGCTTGCTTGCTGATTGGGGTCTCATTTCAGTAGTTAAAGAAGATTCAATTATTGATATTGCTCCACTGAATCAAATTAAAGTGCTTCCATACAAGGATAAGAGTGAATGGACACTTGAACAGAAGTATAATATTGGTAAAAAAGGAAAACAACAGGAGGAGGGTTAACCACACCCCATTTTTACTAGAAAGTGTTATAATTAGTAGTGTAGAAGGTGTGGGACCTAGGTCCCCCTTTTACGCCAATGGATGCCTTAGGGGTCCACACAACTAAACTTGCTAGTAAAGGAGTTTTTCAAATGGGTAACCTCATGAAGTACAATGCTGCGAACCTGGATCAGTTGATGGACAGGATTAACAGACATAGTATTGGAATGGATGATTACTTTGATAAAATTTTCAAAGCACAAGCATCTAACTATCCTCCCTATAACCTTATTCAACTGAGTAATACAGAGTCACACCTTGAGGTTGCACTCGCAGGATTTAAAAGGGAAGAAGTTAGTGTCTACACAGAATATGGTAAGCTCTTTATTGAGGGCAAAAAGGAAAATAAAGAAAAAGAAGAAGACACTCACGTCATACACCAGGGTTTGGCTCAACGGAGTTTTAATCGTTCGTGGACAATCAGTGACGACACGGAAGTTAGATCAGTTACTTTTGAAGATGGGCTTTTGACAGTTATCTTGGGTAAAGTTGTCCCTGAACATCATGCAAAGAAAAATTGGCTCTGATATATAATAGGTATCGTCGCCGCAAGGAGACTTCTGGCAAAATCCAGAGGTCTCCATTTTTTTATTAGGAGAATTATGAAAATTAGATTAGCACTTTTAAAGTCAGGTGAAGAAGTCATCTCTGCTGTTGATGAGATGGTGGTTGAAGATAAAGTGGTAGGATATATTTTTAATTATCCATGCACTGCTAGACTTACAACAAGAGTTGATGATGAGGGGAAAAGTGTCCCTTGTAAAATTAAATTGAATCCTTGGATTCCTCTTACTAAAGATTCAAGTATTCCAGTTGTGATGGATTGGGTTATCACATTCACTAACCCAATTGATAAATTAGAGGAAATGTACATTAAATTGCTTGAAGATAATGGATTTACAAAACCTGAAAGTGATAGTTCTGACGAATCAGCAGATCCTGGTCTCACAGATTGAAGAGGTTTCAACTGATCTTGGAGAACCAGATTGTAAATTAGTTGAACCATTCTTAATTTGTGATGAGATGGTATTGAAACCTTGGATGATTGACATGACAAATCAGAATACATTTATGATTCATTCTGACAAGATCTTGACTATTGCTGATCCTAATAGTAAACTGAGAGAGAAGTATGAAGGGTTGATTGGGTGAGATTTTATACTAATGTCCAGATGGTTGGAAACAATTTTCTTGTTCGTGGTTATGAAAATGGACAGAAGAAAATCTACAAAGAAGAGTATCAACCCACTCTCTATGTTAAATCAACTAAAGAGTCCAAGTGGAAAACTCTTGAAGGAGAAAATGTAGAACCTATTCAACCAGGAACTGTAAGGGATTGTAGGGAGTTTTATAAGAAATATGATAGTGTTGATGGATTTCCAATTTATGGGAATGAAAGATATGTCTATCAATACATTTCTGACAAATATCCAGAGGAAGAGATTAAGTTTGATATCTCAAAAATTTCTTTGGTGACCATGGATATTGAGGTTCAGGCAGAACATGGTTTTCCTGATCCTGAATCTTGCTCAGAAGAGATGCTGACCATCTCCATTCAAGATAACGCTACTAAACAAATCATCACATGGGGGAGAAAGGCATACACTCCTTCTCAAGATAATGTCACATATCATCACCATGAGGATGAGATTGAAATGCTTAATGCATTTCTTTATTGGTGGACAAACAACACCCCTGATGTCATCACAGGATGGAATGTGAGGTTGTATGACATCCCTTACCTGTGTGGAAGGATCAGTAGAATCATGGGTGAAAAGAAGATGAAACTTCTTTCACCTTGGGGATTGGTTTCTCAAGATGAAATTTATATTTCTGGTAGAAAATTCAATGTTTATGACATTGCTGGACTTACTACATTGGATTATCTTGAGCTTTATAAGAAGTTCACTTACAAAGCTCAGGAGTCTTACAGACTGGACTACATAGCCCAAGTAGAGTTGGGTCAGAAAAAACTTGATCATAGTGAGTTTGATACCTTCAAAGATTTCTATAGGGGTAACTGGAAGAAGTTTGTAGATTACAACATCATTGACGTGGAACTTGTTGACCGTTTGGAAGACAAGATGAAACTAATTGAACTTGCCATGACCATGGCATATACTGCAAAGGTCAATTATGTTGATGTTATGTTCCAGGTTAGAATGTGGGACACAATCATTTATAACTATTTAAAGAAGAGGAATATTGTTATTCCTCCTAAGGATAGATCTGAAAAAGATGGTAAGTATGNNGGNGCNTATGTCAANGAACCGANNCCAGGAAAGTATGATTGGGTTGTTAGNTTTGACCTNAATAGTCTNTANCCTCATCTNATTATGCAGTANAATATTTCNCCAGAAACTCTNNTNGANGANANACATCCCNNNNCNACNGTTGATAGAATNCTTNAGGANNAATTNANTTTTGAGATGTATAANGACTATGCAGTNTGTNCTAATGGTGCANTGTATAGGAAGGATGTGAAGGGNTTTCTTCCTGAACTNATGGAGAAGATGTANGCAGAGAGGGTCATCTTNAAGAANAGAATGCTTGCTGCTAAGCAAGAGTATGANAANANTCCTANNAANACANTNGAGAANGANATTGCNAGGTGCAANAANATNCAGATGGCNAAGAAGATCTCTCTTAACTCTGCTTATGGNGCTATNGGTAANCAGTATTTTAGGTACTACAAACTNGCNAATGCNGANGCAATCACNANNTCTGGNCANACATCNATNAGGTGGATNGAAAATNANATGAANNGATACCTAAATAATCTGTTACAAACNNAAGATGTAGATTATGTNATCGCATCTGACACTGACTCAATCTATATTAATTTCGGACCTCTTGTTGATAAATTTTTTAGTAATNTCANTGGTNACAAGNCTAAACTTGTTACCNTACTTGACAAGATCTGCCANGACAANNTGGAACCGTTNATNGAGAAGAGTTACCAGGAGCTTGCGACNTATGTAAATGCATATGCCCAGAAGATGCAGATGAAGAGAGAGAACATNGCAGACAGGGGCATCTGGACAGCAAAGAAAAGATACATCCTCAATGTNTGGGACAGTGAGGGTGTAAGGTATGAAGATCCTAAATTGAAAATTATGGGTATTGAGGCTGTTAAGTCATCCACTCCTGCGCCTTGTAGAAAGATGATTAANGATGCTCTCAAACTTATGATGGAGGGTTCNGAGGATGATGTGATTGATTTTATTGATGAAGCAAGAGCAAAGTTCAAAAAGATGCCACCTGAAGATATTGCTTTTCCTAGAACTGTAAGTGATGTCAAAAAGCATAAATCTAATTCAACAATTTATGCAAAGGGGACACCAATTCATGTAAGAGGTGCATTGCTTTTTAATCACTATGTTAAAGAGAAAAAATTGGACAACAAATATTCTCTNATCAACAATGGTGAAAAAATTAAATTTGTATATCTTAAAAAAGCAAATCCAATAAGAGAGAATGTCATTTCATTCATTTCAGATTTTCCATTGGAGATTGGCATTGACAAATACATAGACTATGACTTACAATTTGACAAAGCTTTCTTAGAACCTGTTAAGGTTATTTTGGATGCTATTGGGTGGAATGTAGAAAAAACTGTAAACCTGGAGCTGTTTTTTGGATGAAGGATCAAAATTACATTGTTAATGACAATGAAAGTAAACAAGATAAATGGAATCGTGGACTTGACATTTTCATTGAGTCTGTAATTAAACCAGACCCAGCACTTCGCCAGTGCGCCCATAACCAAAGGTGCTATCATGAACTTATGGACATTCGTTCAGATGTTCTTGAGTACCTTAAAACAAAGAGATGGAACTGATGGATTTACCTATTAATGACAAAGAACTTGCTACCATTGTCAGTGCATTGCGACTAGGTGGTGATTCAGCACTTTATCAAAAACTGAATAAAATTAAAGAAATTCGTGATGCCAATCCTGGTGGTCCATACAAGAAAATTGCCCGTGAAGAGTTTGGATTTGTAATTTAATGGATTTTTTAAAAGATATTGTAAAAGAGATTGGGGATGACTTCACCAAGTTGGCATCAGATATTGATGAAACTGAAACATTTGTGGACACAGGTTCATACATTTTTAATGGACTTGTTTCAGGGTCTATATTTGGTGGTGTATCTGGGAATAAGATTACTGCCATTGCTGGTGAGTCTAGCACTGGAAAAACTTTTTTCTCACTTGCAGTTGTCAAAAGTTTTTTGGATGCTAATCCTGATGGGTATTGTCTATATTTTGACACTGAAGCCGCTGTTAATAAGTCTTTACTCGCAAGTCGTGGGATTGACTTAGATCGTCTGGTTGTTGTCAATGTTGTNACNATTGAAGAATTTCGCAGTAAGGCTCTTAAGGCAGTTGATATATACTTAAAGAAACCTGCTGATGAAAGGAAACCTTGTATCTTTGTGCTTGATTCACTTGGTATGCTTTCCACTGAGAAAGAAATCACAGATACATTGAATGAGAAACAGGTCAGAGATATGACCAAATCACAATTGGTCAAAGGTGCATTTAGAATGCTGACTTTGAAACTTGGTCAAGCAAACATTCCCATGATTGTCACTAATCATACCTATGATGTCATTGGTTCTTACGTTCCTACTAAGGAGATGGGTGGTGGCAGTGGTCTTAAGTATGCTGCTTCTACTATCATCTACCTCTCTAAGAAGAAAGAAAAGGACGGAACAGAAGTTGTTGGAAACATTATCAAGGCAAAGACTGCTAAGTCGCGTTTAAGTAAGGAGAATAAAATAGTTGAAGTACGTTTGTATTTTGATGAGCGTGGTCTTGATCGATATTATGGTCTTCTTGAGTTGGGAGAGATTGGTGGTCTCTGGAAAAATGTGGCAGGTCGTTATGAGATAGATGGAAAGAAAATATATGCTAAAGCAATTCTCAAAGATCCAGAAACTTATTTCACCCCAGAGGTTATGGAGAAGTTAGATGAAATCTCAAAAGAAGAATTTTCATACGGTAAAAGTCTTTGATAATCTCTTCACAGAAGAGATGGGTTTTGCTCTAATTAGAGCATTTGAGGATACTAAGCATGGTCATGAATTTATTGACAATGATCATAAACCATGCTTTACCCAACTGAACATGAATCAGTATCATCCAGAGTTGGTTAAAGTTTTAGTTAACTGGACTAGAGTTGCTTATGACAACTATGTTAATCTGACTCAAAACAAATTTATTCCAGACTTTCATAGTTTGGAGGAATTTAGAATTAAAAGATACAGAGTTGGTAGAGAGGAAAGATTTGATGAGCATGTGGATGTTACTGATTATTCCTCAGCAAGAAGAGCTCTTGCATTTTTATTTTATTTGAATGAGAATGATGGAGACACATATTTTCCTAGACATCATATTAACATTCACCCTAAAGCAGGAAGTGTGTTAGTATTTCCACCAACCTGGGAATATCCACATGTTGGATCTCCCCCCACAGTACAGAAAAAATACATTATGAGCACATATTTGCACTATGGATAAAATTGAATTCTTGATTCTGAAAAATTTGATTCATAATGAAGACTTCATGAGAAAGGTAGTTCCTTTTGTGAAGGCAGATTATTTTGAAGATAGTGATCAGAGAGTTGTGTATGAGGAGATCTTTAACTTTGTATCTCAATATAATGAATCACCTACAATAGAGGTTCTTAATATTGANGTTCAGAAAAGAAAAGATCTAAATGAAACCTCAATCAGAAAAGTATCTCAAATCATTGATTGTCTTGATGATAGTCCTGTTGAGTTTGATTGGTTAGTTGATACAACTGAGAAGTGGTGTCGTGACAGAGCAATCTATCTTGCACTTATTGAATCAATTCAGATTGCTGATGGNCAGANTGATAAGAAGCAACCTGATGCTATTCCTTCTATTCTCTCTGANGCTCTTGCTGTTAGTTTTGATAACCATGTAGGACATGACTATCTTCAGGATTATCAGGAGAGATATGAGTTATATAATAAGAAGGAATCAAGAACAGAATTTGATCTGGAGTATTTTAACAAGATTACAAAGGGTGGTCTTCCAAATAAAACTCTTAATATTGCTCTTGCTGGCACTGGTGTTGGTAAGTCTTTGTTTATGTGTCATGTCGCAAGCAGTGTGTTACTCCAAGGCAAGAACGTACTATACATCACGCTTGAAATGGCT
>NZAU01000148.1 GCA_002686215.1 Candidatus Woesearchaeota archaeon | reverse complement strand
TGTGTTTATGGCCTGTTCTACAAATTCATTTACACATAATATCTTACCACCAGCCAAACGATAACCTGTGGAACTACCCCCGCCACCAGCAAAGGTAGATACTACTGTAAACTTCTCTTGTTCAGAAGCCTCAACAACATCTTTTAAATTATATGGTTTATATTTCATTTTTTTTCTTTCTTTTTCTTTTTAAATATTCTATCCCAATTTTTTGCGTATTCTTCTTGGGGTATTTTCATTGGTCTTCTTTTATCTCCTTTTCCTGCCATTAAAAAAACTCCTCTAATGTTCCTTGTGTTCCATAACTATCATCTATTTGCCATTGTATAATGCCTGTAATAAATTTTAATGGTTCTATAAATGACTTTTCAAATTGCATATCATAATCTATAATACTATGTAAATTTAATTCCTCTGGTAATTTAGTCATAAATGATATAGATGTTGATTGATATGTGTTTGGTGTTTTCATATGTAAAAATTTAATCTTATCACCTTCTTGTATGTAAGGATACTTTCCTTGTAATTTTTTATCTTTAATAAGATGATTATATAATATTGCACCTTTACAATGTATTGGTGCTCCTTTCTTAAATAGATTATGTGATTCAGTCCACTTGTTTAATCCATTTACAGAGCGTGGGTACGCAACCATTTCTGGTTTTAAATTCATAAAGTCTTTTCTAAAATTTTGTATAAAACTATTTAGCACTTTTGAATCTTCATTCATTATAATTTTTAATGCCTCTTTAATTTTTTCTCTACATGCTGCAGGGGTTGATGACTTCACAGCTTCAACACCCATAATTTTTAATTTAGGTTCTTTATAACGAACACCTTCAACATCATGTGTATTTAAAATGTATCTTTTCTTTGCAACCCAAATTCCTTTGTCTGCAATCACTTCTCTTTTCATCTGCATCTTTTGTTCATATGCATTTACATATTCAGCAAGTTCCTTATAAGACTTATCAATAAAAGGTTCAATTTTATCTGTAGCGACCTTGTCCAAGAAGTCAACGATTTTTCTTTTATCTTGTTCTCCTTTGAATACTTTGCTGACAAGTTTGTCAAAACAAATATACACCGAATCCGTATCTGATGCAATAATGTAATCTTCTCCATTGGTTTCAAGTATTTTATTAAGATACCCATTAAGAGAATGTTCAATATANCTAATAGCAAANTGACCACTGGTAGTAATNGCCTCAGCNACCAAAANATTATAATACCTAAACCAGTTATTACCAATAGCACCATATGCACTATTAAGAGAAATCTTTTTAGCCATTTGGATGTTNTTAAATTTTGANATTGTTTTTTTAAGTTTTGGGTCTTTAGTTCTTTCATAATCTTTCTTTGCCTCCAACANNANNTGNTTNAANTTNACTCTNTCATCATACATCTTTTGCATGAGTTCNGGNAGAAATCCTTTTTGAGTNGTTTTAAACAAAGCACCATTTGGTGTCATNGTNGCATNTTTTAATATNGATGTNTCTANANTTTTATTTAGCATTTTNTCNACAGACATNTTTTTNACTTTTTNATNTGCAACTAATGTTTCTGGTGAAATATTATATTGCATAATCAANTGTGGATATAGTGAATTTAAATCAAAAGACATNACCCACTTATGTAAACCAACTTGNGGTTCTTTNACATANGCNCCTTCAAACTTTTCAGTTTTACTNCTTTGNANTTTTTGTGGAATNACTATATTCTTTTTTCTNAGTTCATTGTANATNAGTATATCCCAATATTTNACTGANCCAAGTACATCCATNTAATTAACTTTAGCATCATATGCCATAGTNAAACATANNTCAATNANTNTCATTTTATCTTCTAGTCTATCNACNATNTCNACATCTTGTATATTGTAGTCAATAAACGATTGGAAGTCCTTTAAGTACCATTCTCGGAATGTTTCGTATGGATTGTCATCTTTACTCTCACCGAGTTCAATATGGGCAATATGGTCAAGTCTGTAACTCTCACGATTGGTATATGTAAACTTCCTATACAAATCATAATAATCTAAATGTGATACTCCTTGAATATCATAAACTTGATGTTTTCTACCCATTTGATAAATTTCTCTATCTGATACATTACCCCAAGGTGAAAGTTTATTAATTTCTTTTTCATCATATAAATTTTTAATACGATTACACAGATATGGTATATCAAAAAATTCTGTGTTCCAGCCTGTGATTACATCTGGTTGATGTTTTTGCCAAAATGTTAAAAACTCTTGTATTAACATTTTTTCATTATCACATTTTACATAAGTCACATCATTTCTAGTATTTTTATATTTACCTGTACCCCAAACTAGTATTTGTTTATTTTGATGATTCTTAATTGTGATTGAGAGTAAAGGTTCGATTGCATTTTCTACTTGNGGAAATCCATTTTCACATGCAACTTCTATATCAATCGTTACAATTAAAATTTTATCAACATCCCACTTAACATAATTAGGATATTCATCTGCAATATAATTATATTGAAATAAAGTATTTCCAAAGATTAAATGTGGTTGGTCTTCATAAGACTTTAACCATTCTTTTGCNTCTTTGATTGTGTTATGTTTTATTGGGGTNACATATTGACCATCAAGGGTCTTATGTTTTGTTTCTTTAATTACTTTACAAAATAGAGTAGGGGAATACTTAACCTTTCGATTAACTCTTTCACCATTCACATATTCTCTAACAAGTAGAGTATTACCCCAAGGGGTCACATTAGTATAAAAGTTCATAATATATCCGCCAGTATATCTGGCTTAACAAGTTTTGTCAATGTTTATTTGTTTTCTTCTGATAAAAATTCTTCTGCAGTTTCTGGGTAGAATGAATTCAATGTTGCAAGTTTGTCAGATGCATCTGCCAATTTAGTCATTTCTGTATCCACTGCTGNAACTAGGTCTGGGTGTTCACCAATACCTGCAGGATTATTAATGTAAACATCAATATTAGTTTTTGCAGCTTCAATTTCTGCTTCATATTTTTTTCTTAGTGCATTTATCATTATCTATTTCTCCATTTTTTCTGTAATTACATAACTTTTGTTTGGATTTACCATTACATTTAAATCATTTAAAAGTATTCTGTTTATTAGAAGTGTTGATTTATCCTTTCTATCATCTATAGTAAAAGGATAAGAGTAATACATCTTATTATTAAATTTAATATCTAAATTAATTATAGGTCTTTCTTCTTTACCAGCACCAGTTTCTACTTCTCTAGTGCCTACCAAAGGTGTAGTCATACTTTTACCATTTAGTTTAATAGTAATTTGTTTATTTTTAATTTCATAACTATCAGAATGAATAACCGAATGAGGAGCTCCATTACCAGTATCCATTGTTCCTACTATATCTCCAAATATTTTGTGATGAAACATCTCAAAAACACCACAAGGTTTTGATGTTTTGTTCCATAAACTTCTTCTCATATATTTTTTAAGTATTTCTGTTGTTATACTAAATTTACCTTTTTCTTTTTTTAATGCACTTTTATAAAGTTTAGAATTAATTTTTGGTTTTGCAAATGTTGATTCTATACCCATTAATCCAGGTGTTGAATTAACCTCAATAAAAAAAGGTTTATCTTTTTCTCTATTTTTTGCTGGAATAAAATCAACCCCAACAATATCACCATCAACACATTTTGCAGCTCTTAATGATTCTGATTTTTCAAATTCTGTGAGTTCATGAACTTCTGGTTCAGAACCTTGTGAAACATTACTTCTAAANTCACCTTCAATTATTGGTCTTTTTATTGCACCCATAACTTCACCACCAACAATAATTACTCTAACATCATAATTAGTTTTAATTTGTTCTTGTAATATGATATCAATATATTCTCTTTCACGATATAATAATTGAACAACACCATGAAGTGCTTTTTCACTTTCAATAAACATAACACCAACACCTTGTGAACCGATAGATGTTTTTAATATCATTGGATATTTAGCATTTAACTTGTCAGCTGCAAATACTGCACCTTCTTCATGTCTAATTAAAACACTATTGGGTGTATTGATATTATTTTGTTGAAAAATAACTTGATTGTACCATTTATCATTACATATTTCATTACATAAAACAGAATTAATAAGTGAGTAACCATCTGCTTCAAGTGTTCTTGCCATAGTCCACCATGAACCACAACTATTTCTCGCATTTAATCCTCTCATCATTATTAATGTATCTTTTGGATTCATTCTAAATGGTTTGGCATATTCAACATCTTCTTTTGAATTNGGTAACTTAGCATGACCTTTATCATCAACAGGGTAAGAATATAATAATCTATCTTTACCATCTTCTTCCATATAACAACCCATAAGTTCAGCAATAAAAACTTCAATTCCAAGTTCATCTGCCTTCTTCTTAATCATTGGGGCAGTTTCATTTGGGTCTAGTGGGTCATCATGTGATAAGATAACAAGTTTATAAGGTTGTTCATCTGATTGCTCAGATAGAAATTTTTTGAAGTTGTCCATAATTTATTTTGGTTGCCATTTACCTTCTGATTCTTGTTTACCTTGCAAGTCTGCAATTGCAGTCTTAATTGCATCTTCGGCTAAAACTGAACAATGTATCTTTACAGGTGGTAGTGCAAGTTCTTCCGCAATATCTGTGTTTTTAATTTCTGTTGCTTCATTAAGGGTTTTACCTTTAACCCATTCTGTTANTAAAGATGATGAGGCAATTGCTGAACCACAACCATAAGTTTTAAAACANGCATCCGTAATAATGTTATTATCATCTACTTTAATTTGAAGTTTCATAACATCACCACATGCTGGTGCACCAACCATACCTGTGCCAACATTTTTATCTTCTTTATCAAAAGAACCTACATTTCTAGGATTCTCATAATGGTCTAAAACTTTATCTGAATATGCCATTACTCTACCTCTTTTTTCTTTCCTATGTTATATTTAGTTTCCAATATCCATTCATCTTTTTCTTTAAAAGAAATAATTTTAATTTGACTTAATGGTGCAATAGGTTCTGGTGTTCCTTTCATAGTTACCAATCCCCAATCACTTAGAAGTTTAACTATTGTATTTCTTCTAGCAATATCATTTTCTGATAAATTAGTATCCTTACCATCAAGTGCAAATAATTCTTTAAAGTGAACAATATAATACTTGCCCTGTTTATGAAGTATATGGCAAGACTGATATAACTTTCTTTCTTTTCTAGAAGCAACTCCTATGCGAGATAAAGTTTCTCTTATCTTTAGGAAGTCATCAGGTTCTTTTAACAGAACCTCAAACATCTGCTCTTGTTTCCAAACTATATTATTTTCCATGTTTACCGCCTTTATCTAAACTATTCATAATAGTTTTTATTTGTTCATCATTTAGTATATTAAGAGCTGATTTTGCTTTCTCATTACTATATCCATAATACTCTTTTACATATTCTAAATATTTTTCTTTCTTCGCTTTCAACCAAGGTGTATATCTTTTCCTTGTTCTTAGAGTATTTAGTAAAAAGTCAAATTGTAATTTGTTATCTATGTGATGATTCATGTTCATTTCATTTACTAAAAATACTGTGTCTTGAAATGGAGCAAGACATTTATTTACAATGTATGCAGGATATTTCTTTTCCCACATTTCATCTTCACTATCCATAAGTCTTTCTTTGGAAGAATTTATGGCATTTAAATATTCTTTTAACTCATACATTATTTGTGATATCCTTGTTCAATTAATTTCCATGGTATAGTTTCTGCATGATTAGTTTCATTATATAAATTTACACTATCTCCAGCAATTTGTACTCCACTTGATTTACTAAATCCTTTGAATGCCATATTAAATGCAATACTTCTTCTTTCACCAGAACCTTGAAATGGGTATACTTGATGATATAAACTATTAGGAAATAATAAACACATACCAGGTTTTGGTCTTGCCACAAAAGAACCTGTTGTAAAAATACTTTCATTTGTACAAAATGTAAATTCTATTTGACCATCTTTTTCTTTT
>NZAU01000025.1 GCA_002686215.1 Candidatus Woesearchaeota archaeon | reverse complement strand
CCTGGTAACTATGATGTGGTTGTGTCAGAAAAACTTCTGTCCCGTTTCCAGAATCAGAACATCGATGTGACCTATTATATCGCTCTAGAACCCGATTCTACCTTTGGCTGATGAGACACATTCTCTTCACTTTGAAGGGTTGTCCTTTCGGATTGTTGGATGATGAGGCACACATTCGTAATGTTCTTGCGAATGCTGCCACGTTGTCTGAGAGTACACTTCTCGGTATTCAATCCCATAAGTTTCAACCCCAAGGAGTCACTGCTGTTGCTCTTCTTGCAGAGTCCCATATCTCTATTCACACATGGCCTGAGAATGGTTTGGCAGTATGTGACGTGTTCACATGTGGTGAACATACAAACCCAAGGTCTGGTGCAACTTATATGTACGAGGCAATGGGTGCAACTGATCTTGTTTCTGAAATCTTCAAGAGACCTTTGCAATGAATATCTTTGTCACTGATCCTGATCCCGTCAAGTCCGCACGTGTTCTTCCAGACAAGCACATCGTCAAGATGCCCTTAGAGACATGTCAAATGCTTTCTATCGTCTGTTCTCTGAAGTGGGGACATGGGTTCGGAACCATTCCTAAGGCAGATGGTCAACCGTACAAGACCACCACAGGTGCCTTCCGTAATCACCCCTGTACTATCTGGGCAAACTCCTTTGTTAACAACTGGAGATGGTTACTTGCTCATGGATTTGCAATGTGTGATGAGTATGCATTGAGATATGGTAAACCCCATACCTGTTTCAATACTCTTCAGGCAGCAAATGAAATTCTTCCATGTGCAGATCCGCAAGGTAGGTCAGGTAAAGGTCCAACACCTTTTGTATTTGCTGGACCTGATGAATTCAAGTATGATGAAAGTATTGATATCTATACTAAGTACAAAAGATACATTGCATCTAAACCATGGGTGAAGGACAACTACCTGAGAATGCCCGAGAGAAAGCCGGACTGGGTTTGATACCCTTCAGTCTCTGTTTACTTGGTACACTTTGTGTTATAGTAGCAGGGTACTTCCACGGTCACATGAATATTGGTGCCGTGTGGCACAACTTGCATAACTTTAATTGATTATGAGTCGTAATGAATTTGTTTGGGTCGAATCTTATCGACCCCAGACTATTGATGATTGTATTCTTCCTGACGGAATTAAGAATACTTTCAAACAATTTGTAGAGAAGGGGGAAGTGCCTAATCTTCTTCTCTCTGGACCTCCTGGATGTGGTAAGACCACTGTCGCCAAGGCACTTTGTCATGAACTTGGAGTAGACTATTATGTCATCAACGGATCCGACGAGGGACGATTCCTCGATACTGTCAGAAACAATGCGAAGAATTTCGCTTCGACCGTCTCGCTTTCGTCAAATGCAAAACACAAAGTCATCATCATTGATGAGGCAGATAACACAACCCCAGATGTACAACTCTGTCTACGGGCGTTTACTGAGGAGTTTATTGGGAACTGTAGATTCATCTTCACCTGTAACTACAAAAACAAAATCATCCAACCCCTCCACTCCCGATGTGCAGTCGTTGACTTCTCCATCAAAGGAAAAGAACGTCAAGCCCTCGCAGGAAAGTTCTTCCAACGCCTCCAACAAATCCTCGATACAGAAGGTGTTGAATATGATAACAAGGTCCTGGTAGAACTCATTCAAAAACATTTCCCTGATTGGCGACGTGTACTTAATGAACTACAACGATATTCTGTCAGTGGAAAGATTGATACTGGTATCCTTGCCGCATTCACTAACGTAAAAACCGATGATCTCTTTAGACACCTTAAAGACAAAGATTTCCCCAAGGTCCGTAAATGGGTCGTGGATAATCTTGATAATGACCCTCACGTTCTTCTTCGTAGTGTTTACGACGCAGTATATTCAAAGTTGGATGGTAGTGGGATCGCTGCTGCTGTTCTCATTATTGCTAAGTATCAGTATCAGAGTTCTTTCGTCGCTGACCAAGAGATAAATATGCTTGCTTGTCTCACAGAAATTATGGTGGAGTGTAANTTTAAATGAAATACCCAAGACAAAAGAAATCCAGAACGTATTACTANTTCTGGGCATTTATGGCACTTACAGTATTCTTTGGACAACTTTATGTTGGATATGGATACCGTCTGATGCATGGAAGTATTCTAGACCTACTAGATAAAGTTGATGGAGTTCTTCTCCATAAAACTAAAACTGATGAACCTAAATTCTATTGAAAATGAACGTTAAAGTATTTCGTATGTCCTCTGGCGAGGATGTGGTTGCTGATGTCCTTGAGGACAAAGAGGACAGTCTTGTTATCATGAATCCCATTGTTGCATTTAATCAAGGTGATGGTCGTCTTGGTTTTGCACCTTATGCTCCTCTCCTGAAACGTGAAGAGAAAGAACTGGAGATCAATAAGAAGTGGATTGTGTATACTGCCAACGTTAATGACGAACTGGTAGATCAGTATGAGGAGATGTTCTCTCCATTGAAAACCCCTAGTAAGAAGTTGATCCTTTGATATGGAATTGAAAGATTGGTTGAATTCAATCAACTTTAACAAGGAGAATATTCTCGATGAGGACCCCACTCTAGCACGAGAATATCCTCCCTTTATTATTAATAAGTGTCTGTCAGGTCACTTGGATTGTGTGATGTTCGCCAATGAAATGAACAAGTATCATTTCTTGGATAAGGACATGCAATATAATTTTTATATAAATATTCTGAGAAAGAAGAAAAGATTTTCTCCTTGGCTTAGAAAAGAGAAAGTATCAGATTTAGAGTTTGTTAAACAATACTATGGTTATAGTAACGAGAAAGCATCTCAAGTTCTGAAAATCCTATCTAATGAACAAATTGAATTTATCAAAAAACGACTTGACACTGGTGGTACAAAATGACACAAACTGCTGAACCTCAGGTAACTTGGTCTCAAGACAAAATGGTCGAGATCAGGTTGAATGAGCCTGATGACTTTCTTAAGGTAAGAGAAACTCTGACTCGTATTGGTGTAGCTTCTAGAAAAGAAAAGAAGTTGTATCAATCATGTCATATCCTGCACAAACAGGGTAAGTATTACATCGTTCACTTTAAGGAACTGTTTGCCCTAGATGGGAAGTACGCTAACCTTACTATTAATGATGTTCAGCGTAGGAATCGTATTACTAAGCTTCTTGCTGATTGGGGACTCATTACGATCCTGAACGAAGATTCGATTATTGATATCGCACCTCTGAATCAGATCAAGGTTCTGTCCTACAAAGACAAACAGGACTGGACTTTGGAACAGAAATACAACATTGGTAAGAGAGGAAAGACCGAAGAAGAGTCATGACTCCTCTAGAACCCGTCAATTGACGGGTTCTTTTTTTATGTTATAATTTAAATATTGTATGTGATTATTATTTTATGGTTGCAAAAGTTAGTGGAGTAAATATTACTTCCATCCAGGAAAAGTATCCAAATTTTGAGCAAGAGTACATCAAATCCAGCAGAGCGATTATCAAGAAAAGACTTGCTACTTTAGCAGCATCTAAGTCAAACACGTCTAAGTTAACTGGAGTAAAACAAGAGTGTGCTCAAGTTTTTCCATATCTTGATGACAATGAACTTAGAGTGGTTCAGGATAGACTTTCTGGTATGTTTCGTAGTTCTCTTGGTCACCCTGATTGGGATCCTTGGAGATCTCAACTCCCCAGAATTTTTGAGGGATCCGAAATTGATTCAGAGAGATTAATGACAGTCTTTAATACGACTTCTTCTGGAGAACCCGTTAGTGTTGGTACTGCCATTAAAGAACAAACCTTTACAGTTTCTGTCGTTTCTGATAATGGTTCTCAAGTTTTTCAATGGCACGGAGTTCCTAAGGATCTTGCTATGATTTCCATTTCTGAACTTACTAAGGCACTTGCCTAAATCGAATAAATAAACGTGCGATCTTTCGTGCGGTCGCTTCAAAAGTCGGAACACCCAAAGACCTTCCTTGACGGGAAGGTCTTTTTTTGCTATAATACGTGCATACAAAACCAAACCCCATGACTGCTTCCTACAAAGTTCGCCGTCCCTTCTTGAAAAATCACTCCCTTCATAACTTTGCAAAGTCTGCTCAGGATGAGCAAACTTTCATCGAAAGTGGGAAACACCTTCCTGTATTGCATCAACTGAATATTATCTTTAATCAAAAGTTTGGTCTGTCCATTGATTATGATTCTATTCAAGAATACTATGGAACTGATGTAGAGACTATTGCGAAGAACAAGTCCGGTATTGATTGTTCCTTTGATCTTGTGGATAGTGAAACCAGGGAGATTAAGCAAGAGAACTTTACTCTTGATTGGAAGATTCGTTTCTTTCATACCTCTGCTGTTTATGATGACTTTCTAGCAGAGATTGTTAGTCAAGATTTTGGTCATTATTCCAATAAGATTCCCGTTCCTGGTTGGGCAGTTTGCAAACACAAGTTGAATGATGCTATACTTTATATTATTCCTGGCATGAATAAAGCAGCACTTGTGATGCGTAAAGAACTTAAAGCAGGATTTGAAAAACTTCGTTTTCCAGATAGAAATCGTAAATATGCTAAGAACGGTCGTTACACCACTATTAGTGTGCCAATCAGTTGGGAGAGACTAATTAAAGTATGTCCAAGCACAATTATTTTCAACTATGAGTGATGTAAAACTTTATAATGATGATTGTATGAAGGTTCTCCCATCACTTGCTGATGGGAGTATTTCTTTGACTCTTACAGATATACCTTATGATGAGGTAAATCGTAAGAGTGGAGGACTTCGTAATCTAGATAAAAGTCATGCAGATATTATTACTTTTCCTCTTGATGATTTTATCGATGAAGTGGTTCGCATAACTTCTGGAAGTATTTACATTTTCTGTGGATCAGTTCAAGTATCCCATATTCGTAATCGTTTGATTGAACATAAACTTTCAGTGCGTCATTGTATCTGGGAGAAAACTAATCCATCCCCAATGAATGGTCAGCACATTTGGTTATCCAGTATTGAAAACTGTGTGTTTGCTAAAAAATCTAGTGCGGTATTCAATGAACATTGTAAATCTGCTGTGTGGAGAAATGCTATTGAACATTACAAAGATCACCCAACACCCAAACCAATCAAACTAATGGAGCGATTGATTGAGGCTAGTTCAAATGTAGGAGATACTGTGCTCGATCCATGTATGGGTAGTGGTGCTATCGGCGTCGCGGCAAAGCAGTGTGGGCGTAACTTTATCGGAATAGAAATGAATGAAGAATATTATAAAATGACGGAGGAGAGAATCAATAGTAAAAGTGAGAGTATTTTATCTTTTATGTAAAACCTATCGGTTGACAGAAGACTGAATTAGTTTTACAATATCAGTCTTCGGGTCAATCAGTATTCAACCTGAAATACTCCTGTTAGTATTCAAAACATAATACTTACCGAAGAAGACTTATTAGTATTCAAAAGGAAACATTCTTGTTAGTGTTCAGACCCCAATACTTGAAAAAATTATGAATTTGTTTATAGCAGATATTGGAGATGGTAAACTCCACGTCTATGATAGTGGAAATGATATTTTTTACGAAAAACTACCAAAAGATGATCTTATCAACCTGAATATTCCAGGACTTCTGAGTGGAGATATTTTAGTGGTTGAGGATGCTCATTTGAGAGAAGCTCATGCACGTACCTTGGCACAAGCATATACTTTTGATAAGTTGACAGAGTTGAAGAAAAAATCTGATGAAATGGGGATAGACATCAAACAATTTCCACAAAAGTCTACTCCAAAGACACGCAAACTTTATCGTGGACTAAACAAAGAAACGGGAGAAGAGATTCGTGGGTTTAAGGTCGATAAAAATGATACAAAATTTAAAAAACTACATGGAATGTCTGCTGATGAAGCAGACACCAGATCAATTGCACAATTTCTCTTGAAGGATCAAAATGCTTTTGGCACTTTAAAAACTTTTTTTCCAAAAAAGATGGAAGACTTTCATAAAGAAAATCAATACATATTTGATTATATTCAAGAGGGAAATGATGACATTAATCCTGCTAAATCTTCTGAATATGGTTTGACCGCAAAGTATGATTATGAAGATGAAGTTTCAAAGTGGATTAAAAAATATACAATAGATGGTGGAAGTACTATTTTTGGATATACA
>NZAU01000024.1 GCA_002686215.1 Candidatus Woesearchaeota archaeon | reverse complement strand
TTCTACCTTCAACAAAAGCTACAATGTCATCCGGTATTTTTACAGTTTCACGAGTTGTTGCAAGTATNAAAGACTTNGGNGGAATNACNATTGAATTNGACTCTATTTTTCTGTAATTTATTTCTTCATTCATATTTATAGATTCTTTCATGAAGTCGTCTACAACTAANAAGTTATTATCCAATGTAAGATCAACTGATGCTGGTTGTATTTGATTAGGTTCTATTGGAAGTATTGATAGTTTTCCGTTATCCAAGTAATCTTTTATTGTAGCATCTGACAAAGTCATACAATTAGATTAATACTTTATTTAAAAAATTTTATTTAACTAAGACTGCGTTTACAACATTATCTTTNGATGGTCTCGANGTAATTCTNGCTTTACCCTTTTCTGTTTCAATTATTGCACCTTTTGATAATATATTTTGTCTTACAAAATGTCTTGAAGCAGGATTTTCTAAAACAGTTTTAATTTTTACCTTAACTGTTTTTTTNCCNATTGTTAAATTTGCATAATTTGANGATACAAGTGCANTTCTACTNGAACCACCTCTTTTNCTAAAAATTTTTGAAACTACTTTTTCTGAAATTGTAGTTAATACAGGAANTCCCATAGAATCTCTTAACTTCTTTTTTCTATATAGTTTTGAATATCTACCACCGGTACTTTTTCTCAAAGATTTTAATTTACTTTTAGCCATGAATTCAATTAAAGAAAAGCATTTATATATATTTCCATTTATACTTCAAAAATGGAAAGACCATTAGATGCATTAAGTAAGTCCAAAGGTACTGAAATAAAAGTTTTACTAAAAAATGATAAAGAAGTAAAGGGTAAATTAGTTGCTTATGATATCCATACAAATTTGGCTTTAGAAAATGCAGTTATGAACGGTAATGAACACAAAAATCTCTTCATCAGAGGAGATATGGTTGTTTATATATCAATGAGTTAGGTTTTTAAATACAAAACCAATCACTAGAAAATGAAAGGAACACCATCAAAAGGAAAGAGAAGCGGTAAGAAAACGCACGTAATCTGTAGAAGATGCGGTAATCACACTTATCATGCTCAAAAGAAAGAATGTTCATCATGTGGATTCGGAGCTACAAAAGGTATCAGAAGATTTGCATGGCAAGCTAAAAGAAAGTTTGGAGCATTCAAAGGAATCAATTTAGATAAATTATCTCCAAAGGCTAAATCCGGAAGAGGTAATAGAAGTAGATAATGTCTTGCGGGCCTGTAGCTCAGTCTGGTTAGAGCACGAGGCTTTTAACCTCGGTGTCGCGGGTTCAAATCCTGTCAGGCCCGCTTATGTTTTAAATTTTAAATTTTTTTAATTAATATGAAAATAACTTATTCCATTTTAGCTGCTGGAAAAGGCACACGTATGGGTTCCTTAACCAAAGAAACTAACAAGTGTCTTTTGAATTATAAAGGTAAGCCTATTTTAGGTCACATACTTGATTCNNTTATTAGTTACACNTCTGAAATATCGGTTGTTGTAAATTATAAAAAAGACGCCATAATNGATTATTGTAAAAAGTCCTATCCAAATATTAAATTTAATTTTATTGAACAAAAAAAACTAAACGGTACTGCTGATGCAATTTCTTATCTACAAAATGATTCTAAATTTTATTTTATCACAATGGGTGANACAATATATTCGGAGGAATCTATTTCTAATTTTATTTCGGAATTTAAGAAAAATAAACAAAATCTAATTTTAGTTGATACTGTTAAAAATCCCGAAAAATATGGAGTAATTTATGAGAAAAATAATATTATTGAAAAAATAATTGAGAAACCTAAAAATCCAAAATCAAAAATAGTAAATCTTGGCACATATATTTTAGAAAAATCAATATTTTCATATATAAAAAATACTAAGAAATCCAAATCCGGAGAGGTATATATAACTGATACTTTTCAAAATATGATTGATGACGGAAAGAAATTCTACATACACAAGATCAATAAAGAATACAAGGATTTAACATATGAATCAGACTTAAATCAATAACTTTATAAAACAAACATATAATTTATGATTATGAAAGCAATTGTTAGTGCATATAGNGGATCACATAATACACAACATAATAATCAGATGATTCTTGTATCTGAAGAATTAAAATCTAGAGAAGACGCTGAAAAAGTATCCGGCAAGAAAGCAATTTGGACCTCAACAACAGGTAAAAAAATNGAAGGTATAATTACAAAACCTCATGGTAATAAGGGTGCAGTTAGAGTTAGATTTGATAATGGCGGATTACCAGGTCAAGCGCTAGGTACAGAAATTTCAATAGAATAATTAACAAATTTTAAATAATACCAATTCAATTTAAACCATAGCTCTTTTTTTTAGTTTTCACCAATAAGTGACAAATAAAACAATAAATTTATAAAGAACAATCCNAACTTCATATATGGTAAGGAAGTCTGTAAAATTTGAAGACAAACTAGCAGTTATACGAGTAAAAAAAGCATATGCTGCACCATTTCTTAAGTACAAGTATGTTTATGTTACAAGAAGAGATATTAATGACAAAGATAGATTTAAGAAAAAGATTGATGAAATTGCAACATCTTGGCCACCTAGCGTATATATGCTAAAACACCCCTCAGGTAAGATATTTGCAAGATTTCGAGTTTCAGATGGAAAAATGACCTTATTATACAAAACTTCTCCNGCAACAGGATCATTATATCCAGTTTGGGAATTTTTTAAAGACTTAGCATAATTTCAGTATCATGGATTTAGTTAAGATAACAGAAGGAGCTACAAAATTGTATGTACCCGATAAGAATAANTATAAATTAGATTCATCTATGCCAGTTTTTTTTAATGATGTAATGAAATTAAACAGAGACATTACCGTAGAAATANTAAAAAAATATTTTAATAAGAAAAAATTCAANTTTTTAGATTTATTATCTGCAAGTGGAGCAAAAGGTATCAGAATATCTAATGAAATTAAAACAAGNGAGGGAGTTTTTAATGATGCCAACATAAGTGCAACTAAACTTATTAAAAAAAATGCCAAATTAAATGGACTTAATGTAACAGTATTCAATAATTCTGCAAATAAATTACTTAAATCTGATAAGAGCATGTATGATTTTATAGATATAGATCCATTTGGCACTCCAATTGAATTCTTAGAATCGTCCATAGCAAGGTTAAAGAAAAATGGAATTTTGGGAGTAACTGCAACCGATACATCTGCCCTTGTAGGAACATATCCGAAGGCATGTATGCGTAAATATCAATCAAAGAATATGCGTACTTTTTTCATGTTTGAAGTTGCTATAAGAATATTAATAAAAAAAGTATTAGATGAAGCAAATAAACAAAAAATTTCACTTATACCTATTTTCAGTCATAGTTCAAATCATTATATTCGAGTTTATTTTAAACGTGTTAATTATCTTAATAATTACTCAGATAGAATATGCACTCTAAATTATTGTACCAATTGTTTAAATTATAAAGTAACAAAGAAATTTTCAAAAAGTAAAAGACGTTGTTCTTGCGGAAGTTATTTTTTTCAACTTGGTCCAATGTATTCAGAAGAAATTTATGATAAAGATTTTGTAAAAAAACTAGACGATATAAATAAAACTATATTATTAATAAAAAAAGAATCACAGATTAATTCATTCGGATATTATGATTATCATAAGATCGCTAAAAAAATACAAAAAAAGGAATTGTCTAAGATTGATGATATAATTGATAATATCATAAAAAAAGGTTATTCTGCAAGTAGAACTCATTTTTCAAATACGGGTATAAAAACAGATATGAAAATTAAANCATTTATGAACATCTTAAAGAGATAAAAATTTATATAGTATTTATACATTTTATCATAATGGTTTATGATATTGGTTTTTACAGATTAAATGGAAATGGAAATGATATTGAATTGGATCTAAGAATATATAACGGTCCAGAATTNTCNCCTTCTCAAAGATTAATGCGAAGCGGCATAACAATGATTGAGAATAGTAATCTGACATTTATGGGAGATAATTATGAAGCACTTTTGGAAATGGGACGTGGAAACTTGAGATATAAGATAATTGATGGAAAAAGTATTTTGAATAAAATATCTGATGTAGAAAATACAGTNGATTTATTTAATCAAAGAATTGAAAGAGATAAGTTATTGTCAAGTTTAGATGATATAGTATCCAAAGATTCAAAATCTCTTTTGATACGCATTGATGAAAATATTAATAGACCTCAGTCNAAATTATAATTATTCTTGAATTCTTAATTTTTCTTCTTCTTCTTCATCNGGGTTTTTACCCATTTTCTTTCTTTCTTCNGCACGTTTTTCTTTTGCAGCTTCAATTAGTTTATCTAAATCTAATCTGTCAATCATTTCTTTATATCGATTTCTAATTGTAACNTCTGTTACGCCAACTACGTCNGCTATTTCTCTTTGAGTTCTTTTCTCACCCGTTATTAGTGATGCTACATAAAGNGACGCTGCTGCTAAACCTGTAGGTCCCCTACCNGATGTTAATTCAGAATCTTTTGCTATTTCTAAAATTTTTTGAGCTTGAGTTTGTGTTTCAGCTGAAAATCCAAGTTTATTTGCAAACTTAGGTATATAATCTCCTGGACCACTAGGTAACATTCTGATTCCTAATTCTCTTGCAATGAATCTNTATGTTTTTCCTACATCTCTTTTGTTATTATTTGTTATTTGACATACTTCATTAAGTGATCTTGGTAAATTAAATAATCTAGCTGCAATATAAATTGCTCCTACAACTACACATTCCATTGATCTACCTCTAACTAATCCTCTTTCAACTGCTTGTCTATATATTCTAGCAGCTTCTTCTTCGATTGCAGGAGGTATATTTAATAAAGATGAAATTCGCTTTAGGTCAGCAAGTGCGTATTTTAAATTTCTTTCAAGAGAAGTTGATGAACGATTATGCCATTTTCTTAGTCTTAAGAACTTTCTTCTGTCTTGAACAGATAATGAATAAACTTCTGAACTGGAACCAACTTCAGTACCAGTACCCATATCATGTTTAGCATAAGATGATGGTGCTCCGGCTCTTCTTCCGTCTTGACCCTCACCNGAAAATTCTCGCCATTCTTGACCAGCATCAATCATATCTTCTTCAACAATTAATCCACATGTATTACAAGTAACTTCACCTTTTGTTCTATCAACATTTAAGTTAGTACTTTTACAATCCGGACATGATACGACTGACATTTTTTATTATTAATTGTTGAGTGATACAACAATATTTATAAAATTATATGAATTATGTTTATAAAGCTTTTGAAANACACTTAATGTTGTGATTTAATAAAAAGTAAGGTTTTTAAATACTAATTATAGAGATAAGTTCATGGGTAACAAGTCAAATGGACTTAATGCAGGAAAAAAATTAGCAAAGCGTAGAAATAAGTTTAAAATGAATGATAAAAGATACGTTAGACGTAAATATAAATTAAATTTAAAGAGTGACCCATTATCNGGTTCTCCACAAGCAAGGGCAATTGTTTTAGAAAAAAGACAAGTNGAAGCTAAGCAACCTAACTCTGCTATGAGAAAAGCNGCAAGAGTTCAATTAATTAAAAATGGTAAACAAATTACCGTTTTCTTACCTAGAGAAAATGCAGCAAAATTTGTTGATGAACACGATGAAATCTTAATTGAAGGAATCGGAGGACATCAAGGTAAGTCTAAAGGAGATATTCCAAATATTAGATGGCAAGCTTTCAAAGTTAATAGACAATCTTTAAACATGTTAACTAAGGGTAAGATTGAAAAAACCGTAGGTAGAAAATAATGACAGAAGTAAAGAAAGAAGTAANGAAAGAAGTAAAGAAAGAAGTAAAGAAAGAAGTAAAGAAAGAAGTAAAGAAAGAAATTAAAGTTAAATCTAATCCTTTTGAATTAAATTCAAATAATGTAAAAGCGTTNGGAGTTTGGGAAACAAAGAACATAGAAGTTATTGATAGAGGATTNAAAAGATACATAAATTTAAATCCTATTTATGTACCAACTACTCTTGGAAGAGAAGTTAAAAAACAATTTTGGAAATCCAAAAAACCAATTTTGGAAAGATTAATGATCAGATTATTTGTTACNGGACATGCAGGAAAAAAACATAAAAGAAGTTCAGGAATTTTTACTGGTAAAAAAAATATCGCTTATAATACTGTTTTTAATACATTAAATTATATTGAAGAAAAAACAAAGAAAAATCCTGTTGAAGTNCTAGTTAGAGCTATTGAAGCAGGAGCACCTAGAGAAGGTATTACCACTATTGAATATGGAGGAGTAAGATATCCTAAGTCAGTAGATTTATCACCGCAAAGAAGAATTGATTTAGTTTTAAGATGGTTAACACAAGGAGCTTATCAAAANATGAGCGGTACAAAAGGTAGAAAAAGAATNNATCAAACATTGGGCGATCAAATTATCGCAACATCCAATTTTGATCAAACATCTTTAGCTTTTTCAAAGAAATTTGACTTAGAGAGACAAGCTCAATCAGCAAGATAATGGCAGAATTTAAATTAGCAATTGGAAATCCATCAACAAAAAAAACATATAAACTTCAANTAAANGAAAATGATTCAAAATCCTTATACGGTAAAAAAATCGGTGAAGAAATTAACGGTGAGCTTATTGGCTTAAATGGTTATAAGATTAAAATAACTGGCGGTAGCGATTATTCCGGATTCCCGATGAGACCAGAAATTGATGGTTCTCAAAAGAAAAAAATAATTTTAACAACAGGATCAGTAGGATTCAGAGCAAGAAGATATCATAATGTACCTAGCGCAGAAGGAGCAAAGAAAAAATTGAAGCAAACTATGCCTGGAGAAAGAAGACGAAAATCTGTTAGAGGTAATACTATCTCNGANGATACAGTTCAAATTAATCTTAAAGTGACNTCAGCAGGAAAAGATTCAATTGAAAAATTATTGGGAATCGAAGAAAAATCTTCTGAAGAAAATTCTGAAAAATCAGAATAGTTCGATTTTCTATAGATTAACTTAAATATTATTCTTAAATTAAAAATTATGAAAACTCAAAGACTTAGAGAAAAGATTGGCGAATTTTTATTAGAAGCATATATTAGCGATTTTTTATCCGAAGATTTAATTTATCATGACCTGGGAGTTAGAAATACTGAACAGATTAAAACTTATATCAATAATAATATGCGTCATGGAACTACTTCACAACAATTAGGTAATGTATTGTCTAAAAATAAAAAAATAATTACAAAAGCTTCAGATAGTATCTCCAGACAGGGAATTCTATCCGGTTCGTACGATATATGCGGATGGAATATTAACTTAGAAGGTTATGCATCAATTTACCCAGATAAATTTGAAAAGCATTTGAAGTTAAATGAATTGAATCGTGAAGATATATTAATTAGTGAAACTAACTTAGAAAGTATGCTTGTTTAAATACCCCAAGTATCATCTTTTTTTCTCTTTATTTCTGCTATTTCTTTAAGTACATCAATATCATCTTTACTTAAGAATTTTTTATTATCTTTAAGTATTCTAAATTGTCTTTCTGTTATATCTGAATATAATATTTCATTACCCTCTACATTACGTCCAATATTCATTCCATTTACTGATAATGCATATGATTCACCTTTCTTCATCTGCTTTATTGATTTACCTTTATCCTCAATTGATTTTATAGTTCCAACAATTTCATTAGAATCATTTATTAACTTCATTCCCGGTTTNATAATTCCTTTAATAATTTCTCCCCCAAATATTGCGGGTCCATTTTTTCTAAATATATATTGATGCATCATTTGCAATTTTCCGGGAAACACTAAATCTGATATTTTTTCAAGTTCTTTTTGTTCTTTTATTGTAGATATTATGTCCTCATATTCTTCTACCACTTTATAGATTACATTATTTGTTATAATTGGAATATTTTTTTGCTCCGCATAATTTTTAGTTTCATCATCAATTTTAACATTAAAACCCAAAATAATTCCATACATGCTTCCCGATTCTTTTGTAGATTCTGCTTTTACAACATCCTTCTTTGTAATATCTCCAATGACTGCAGATTTTATCGGTATTTCATATTTAGAAAATAATTTTATTGCTGCTTCGATACTTCCCAAAGTGTCAGCTTTTAGTAAAATTCCATCATTCTCTGTCTCCACCAATATTTGATCAATTTCACTGAGTATTTGTTTTTTAATTTCTTCTTTTTCTTCATCATTTGAAAAAGAATATATGGGTGCTCCGGGTAGTACCATATCCAAATTATTACCAATTATTTTTACACCAGATGCAGCATTAACCAATGATACATTATCAAAAGAACTTTTAGAATCTCTTATTTCAGATAAAGGTTTAGCTTTAAGCAATGCTTTAACTTTTGTTTCAATAACTTCTGAATCTCCACCGATTAATAATTTATCATTATTTTTTATATGNCCGTCATATATNATTACGTCNGCAGTTGTACCTTTTCCTTGTTCAGTTTTTACTTCAAGAATTGTTCCTTTGCAATTTATATCCTGATTAATTTCCAATTTATCCTTTAAAAATTTTTGAGATAATCCTGTTATCATTGCTAATACTTCGGGTATTCCCTCACCAGTTTTTGCTGAAACCGGTATTACTGAAAGTGTTTTTGAGTAATCTTCAACTTTATTGTATATATTTGAATCAAAGCCTTGTTCACTAAGATCTCCGAGTACTTTATAGAATTTATCATTAAAGTTTTTCTTAGTATTTTCATCTTGTAAATTGAAATTTTTTATAAATATATTAGAATCATTTTTCCAGCCATATATTAGATCCACTTTATTTGCAGCAATTATGAAAGGAACCTTGTATGATTTAAGAATTTCAATAGCTTCTACTGTCTGAGGTTGTATGCCTTGATTGATNTCAATTACAAGTATAGCCATATCAGCAATTGAACCACCTCTTTTTCTCAAATTTGTGAATGCCTCGTGTCCNGGTGTATCAACAAACAATAGACCGGGTATATCAAATTTAAGATTAAAACTATTAAGTAAATTACCACATATAGATTTTAACTTTTTTATTGGAACTTCTGTAGCACCAATATGCTGAGTAATATTTCCAGATTCTCGTTCAGCCAAGGTTGTTCCCCTTAAATAATCTAAAACAGAAGTTTTACCATGGTCTACATGACCCAATACCGTAATAATTGGTTGTCTTATCATTTTCTCCTCTTGATAGTTTTCTATTTTTATCTTATAAAATTAGCGATATTTGAATCCAGAAGCTATATTAGGATACTTATCAATTAATTTATCAAAACTATTTATTATCGTATATGCATCTTTTCTATTTTTGTAATTTTTTGTTTTCCAAAATAGTTTTCTATGGAATAGAATTAGTATAACACCAACAATGGTTACGAATATTCCAATGTCTTGGATAATTAATTTAAGATCCATATACTTTGATAAATTTGAAAAAACAACTAACAAGATTGCAGAAGAAGAGTAAGATATAACGTCAAAAAGAGCTATACCTTCAGAAACTTTGGATTTTGTTATTTCTGATAATCGTACGTACATCGGTCTTGCCAGCATCAATGATGAAACAAGAATACCAACAGTTGATAAAAATAGTAGAATTAGAGTATCAGATTGTGAAAATATGATCAAAGATAGACCTGAAATTAAAAATCCNGGTATCAATAAATATTTTGAATGAAATTTATCTGATATGTAACCAATTTT
Organism: Candidatus Woesearchaeota archaeon; assembly: GCA_002686215.1. The sequence goes on along the minus strand of NZAU01000024.1, from coordinate 9,511 downwards.
TGTTTGGAANGGTAAAACGAATACATAAGATAAAGTAATAAACAATGTTATATATGAAAANGTTAATCCNATATTTTTTAAAACAATTAATATAAATGTCATAAATAATACTTCATAAATTGCTCTTATACTGTTTAGTAAAGCTAACAATTTGAATCCCTGTATGTTGAATATTTCATTATATTCTTTAAAGAAAGTTGTTTTTCTATCTTTAATTTTATTTGAAAAATTATACTTATTAATTATAATAAAATTGAAAGTAAGTAAGAACGTAGATACTTTGAATAATAAATTAAAATCATAAAAATAAACTATTAATCCACCTATTGCTGGTGCCAATATCAATCCAATGTATCGATGGAAAGATCTTCTGGCATTGTAATATGACAACTTATTTGAGGGAGTATTAAGCCAGTGAATTGACAATAAAGTTGGCCAAAGAATACCTGCAGCAATACCNTAGAGTATCGATCTGAAATATAATATATCTATTTTNATNGTATAAATTAAAATAATATTACAAATTATAAATAATAAAAATGCCAAATTTAATATGTATTTTTTATTTATTTTAAGACTATAATATCCGCTCAATAATTTTACCAGTTGTCTAACAAATATTGATACAGCAAAAATTATACCAATCGACTCTAATTTTATATTATTTATATAAAAATATAATGGTAGAAATACTGAGACTAATGCAAGAGAAAAAGAAATAAAGAAACTATGAAAATAGGTTAATTTCATAAAACGATCTTTCATATAAAGATTGTTTAAGGATATTTAAAATACTATGTGCTCATCTGCTCTTTTGTAAGTATGTATTTCAGACTTTTCAAACCAAAGAGAAACTTCCTTTTTTGCTTCTTCATCAGATCCAGATGCATGAATTATATTTGCAATAGATTTGCCTTTTCTATCAGCATACTCGTATGTGTGATGAGCATAATCNCCNCTAATTGTACCCGGAAGCGCATCACCAGGTGCNGTTGAACCAACNATTCTTCTTACATTTTTTACAACATCNACTCCTTCAATTGCCATTGCNATTACNGGTCCAGATCTAATAAATTCNTCTAATCCTTTAAAGAATGGTTTTTTTATGTGCTCAGAGTAATGTTCTTTAGATAGTTTTTTGTCAACCCAAACCATCTTCATACCAATAATTTTCATACCCGCATTTTCGAATCTAGTTATAATTTCACCNCTAATGGATCTTTGTACACCATCNGGTTTTATTAATACCAAAGTTTGTTTGACCATATCGTATCTCTACNAATAAATATAAAAAACTAACTATTAACTAAGACTTGATAATCTTTTTTCTAAANTATCATCTCTAATATCCGCTAGATTTATTTTAAATACNGATTCATCGGTGGGATTTTCATAGTTAGATTTATTTACAAATCCTACGTTTTCATAAAGTTTTGACAGTCTATTTTCTGCAATTAAAAATATTTCATCTAAACCTCTGGAATAAGTTTTATCAAAAGCTTCATCATCATTATTAGTAGNAACTACATTTTCATAATTTTTGTTATTTATTTGAATATCNCTTTCNATTATATGNGAAATTACATCANTTANTAAATNAGTTGCATATCCATTTTTTTGAAATTGAGGTTTAATAAACACTCTTTCAATATATGCCATATTTTTTAATCCATTTGTAAAATATAAAATTTGTAGACCACCTACATGTTCATTTTCTTTATTATATATTGATGCAAATTCAGAAAAACTATCTTTTTCAGAAGTATGACTTATTCTACCACCCTTAATATCTGAATATTCTACTCTCATTTTACTGTCACCGATTTAGCTAAATTTCTTGGTTTATCCGGATCATGACCNTTTAGAACCGCAAGATAGTAGGCAAGTACTTGACACGGTATTGTTTTAAGTATAGGAGAATATTTGTCATTTCCTATTACTTTTATCCAATAATCAAATACAGCGTGATTCTTTTCTGATATTCCTATAATAAATCCACCTCTTGCTTTTAGCTCTTGGGCATTAGAAAGAATTTCTTCAGGATTATTATTTGGAACAAAAACAATACAAGGACTATTATTTTCTATTAATGCAATTGGACCATGTTTTATTTCACCACCCGCAAAACCTTCTGCATGTATATAAGATACTTCTTTAATTTTTAATGCTGCTTCCATTGCGGTTGCATAATCACGCCCTCTTCCGATAGTGAAAAGACTTTTAGAATACTTTAACATTTGAGCTAATTCTTTTGTATATTTTCTTGCAGAGTCAGAAGTTAAGTAATATATATTTCNAATTATTTCTTTTAATGAAACAACAGAATCATTAACATTTNNTGAGTTTATAGAATTNGCAATTAAGAATAATATTGATAAACTTGCAGTGTAAGATTTTGTTGATAAAACTGCAACTTCCGGACCCACATNCATATATATTCTATAATCGCTAAGTCGGTCTAAAGTTGAACCTTTTACATTTACAACTGAAATTATATCGGCAACTCCTTTCAAAGATTTTATAGAATCTAATAAATCAATAGTTTCTCCNGATTGAGATATTGCTATTATTGCAGTATTTTTATCGATAAATTTATGATACTTTTTGAATTCNTGTGCTTGTATNACTTGAACCATTTTACCATTTTTTAAAAATTCATAACTTGCCGCAAGACCTGCATTGTAAGATGTGCCGCACGCCACGATGTAAACATTTTTTTCTTTTATTTTGTTTATTANTNTGNTTATATTTGACATATCCTNATTTACAATATTNCTAACTACGTCGGCTTGTTCAGATATTTCTTTTAACATAAAATGTTCAAAATCACCTTTATTTGCTTTTTCTATGTCCCAATCAATTTTTGATATATCTCTATGAACTTGAATTCCATTATTGTATATCTTAAATTCATTTCCGGATATATATCCATAGTCGCCATCTTCAAGATAAACTACATTTTTTGTTTTTTTATAAAATGATGTGACATCCGAAGATAAAAAATTACCATTTTCTGAAATACCCAATACTAAAGGTGAATCTTTTCTTGCAAAATATATTTTGTTTTTATTTTCTAATATAAATGATAAAGCATAAGTCCCCTTTAATAATTTTAATATACCGAAAAATGATTCCATTATCGAATTATCATCAAGGTACTTTTCCAAATAATTTGCAATAATTTCACTATCTGTTTGACCCTTAAATTGGTAATTATTTAATTTTGATTTTAATGATTCATAATTTTCAATGATTCCATTATGAATCAATGTAATCTTTTTATTTTGAGACATATGCGGATGAGCATTATTTACTGTAACTCCGCCATGCGTTGCCCATCTAGTGTGACCCAATGCTAAATTTGTCTTGTCTTCATTTTTTTCTAATTCAGGAATTTTCCCTACATTTTTAATCAAACTAATTTGATTATTTTTTAAATAAGACATTCCCCACGAATCGTAACCTCTATATTCAAGACTTTTTAGCATTGATACTAATTCATTATATTCTAAAAATTCTAACTGGGATGTGTATCCCAAAATACCACACATATTACTCTTCTTCCTTAATAATTTGCAGAACAGGTTCTTCATTAATTACTTTTGAATTTGTATCCGTATCAATTTCTCCAGTTTTTAATAACTTAATATCAATTGTAGAAACTCTAATATTCTTGTTTTCCTGATTTTTAAATTCCTCAGAACCTATTTTAATGTCACCTATTTTTATTTTATCAGTTAAAAATCTAGTATTAACAATTTCTGCTACGTCTACTGCTCTAGAGATGAATTTACCTCTTGATTTCAAAGTAACAGAATTTTTATTATTAGTGGTAAACTGCATTACAACTGCAGTAACATAGCTCATGAATGGCTTACCGCCAATCAATATAATATCTTTGGCCATTATAGATTGTATTTAACTTTTTTAGTAAGGTAACCAGCTAATTGGTTTCTTATCTTCTTAGTTTTAACATTAGATAGTTCTTGAATTTTTAATTTATTATGATCAAAATTATCATTAAATTTTTCTTTATGTTTGTATAGTAATTCGTTTACTAACCTTTTGGTAAATGCTGTTCTGATTCTACCCATTATATGGCTCATAAATTTTAATTTATAAACCTTATTGTTTTCATTTGTCAGCCACTATTTCAATAATATCCAAATTAGAAAGCATATAATCTTTACCAATAGTTTGTTTTGTATGACAATTAATTGCTCTTATAAATTTTTCACCGAAATCAGTATGAAGTCTATATGCAAAGTCAAGAGCTGTTGAACCATATTTCATTAAAAAACAATCAGGAAGAGTATTACCNTTGCTATCAGTAATATTACCTGCACCCCCCGGATGGACTGCGATATATTTTAATGATTTAAATATACAATCATTTAATAATTTTTGAACACCAGTTCCTTCATTTTGTTTAAGGTAATCTTTTATTTTATTTAATGCATTTTTCTGATTATCATTTAAATTTTCTATAATATCAAATGAATTGTTTCCCGGAACATAGTTTATTATTTTATTTTTATCTGCAGTTCTTAATGCAAGCTCATAATCTGCAGATATTTTAATTACTGGAACTGATATATTTTTAATAACATTATTATAATCTTCTTGGGAGATTAAATCAGACTTATTCGCTGCTATGACTATTGGTTTTGATTTCTCTCTTAATTTTTTTGTAAAGTTTTTTACTTCTTCTTCCGTCCAATTAACAATGTTATTATGTAATTTACATTCATTAAGAGAATCCTTTACCATTTGCAATGTTATTTTTATCCCGGAAAAATGTTCATATATAGACTTATCTATTGGTTTATCACTCATTTGTAATTGTCTTGCAAATTTATTCCATCCTCTATTAAATATTTGGTAATACCATGAATTTAATTCATCTTCTAAAAATTTAATATCTTTAATTGGATCATGAGTGCCTACGTTAACCGGTTCTCCCTTATCATTCGTAGAACCAGATATATCAACAACGTGAATAAGTATGTCGGCAGTAGATAAATCATCTAAAAATTGATTTCCCATTCCTTTTCCTTCACTTGCTCCAGGAACAATTCCTGCTACATCAATTATATCAATTGGTACAAATCGATATCCATCTTTTACATATCCCTCCCGAGGGTTTGATATTTTATCATATTTTTCAGCTATATCTTTAATTCTAATAAATCCTTTACCAGTATTTGGTTTAATGGTGGCAAAAGGATAGTTAGCAATCAATACCTCGGATTGCATTGTACATGATTTGAAAAAAGTACTTTTTCCTACATTTGGTTTTCCCACTATACCAACTAACATATAAACCATGAGTTAATTTATTTAAAAAATTTATTATATAGTGTATTCTATACAATCAATATATTTTTAACTTAAATTTGAATTCTATATTTATGAAATCTGGAATTAGAGCTATAGATATTATGAATCATAATGTAGTAACGTGTACACCCGACATGACTGTAAGTGAAATTGCTAAATTGATGAATAAACATCGAATAGGCGGATTACCCGTTTGTTCGGAATCAAATTTATCTGGTTTGATTACTGAAAGAGATATAATGATGAAAGTTATTGCAAAAGGTCTTAACCCAAAAGAGATTAAGGTAAAACAAGTTATGAATGCACCACTTAAGGCTACAGCCGATAAGTTTTCTGATATTGTAGAGTTGGCCAGATTAATGAACGATTATGATGTTTCTAGAGTTCCAATTTTGGATAGTGGAAAATTAGTTGGAATTGTAACAAATAAGGACGTTTTAGTCAATGCCCCGGAATTATTAGACGTTTTTGTTGAAAGAGCAAATATAAATAAAAAAGGTAAACCGAATCATCCAGAAGCTTTCGGAGTTTGTGAAGCTTGTTCTGAAAAGGGACACTTACATTTTTCTCAACACGGTTTTAGATGCGATGACTGTCATATTCATTAAGTTATAATAAATGAAATTAAATTTCTTAGTCCTTGACTCAAACCTAATGAACCTATTGCAGCAAGTACAACATTATTGAATTCTGACTTATTCTTTCTAAATATATTAATTGCAAAAACTACAATTGCTAATTTTAATAAAGGAAAGGTAAATGAACCTAAGTTCGACATTATATATGAAGGTAATACGTGCTTTTCTGTAAATAAAAAATATTTTACAAGAATTGATGTATTTATCCCATCAAATAATTGACCCAATATTGCAAAATTTTCTAGACTATTTATTCTAAAATTATTATTAATAAATTTGTAAATTAAAAACATAAATATTATCAAAACTGNTGTATAAAAAATACTAAATTTTGTCAAATATACATTACTCATGTAGTATATACTAAAAAAAATTAGTGAAGTTATACCTAAAAATCTAGTTTTACCAAATAATATTCCGACCAAAAATAAAGAAGATATACTTAGATATATTCCGGGTGATATTGTTAAAAAACTTTTTTCAATAAATCCTTTATCTACAAAAGATCGAATAAGCGAAACTAATATTAAATAAGGCAATAAGTTAAATATAAATTCACGATTAATTTTAATTTTTTTATGTTCTAAAATTTTAAATATTAAATATACTCCAAATAGGGCAAATATTGCATAAGTTAAAGTATTAACAATATTATATTCATTAAATCCTCTTGTATAAGGTAGAATAAAATATTGACTTATAAAATTAGAAATGCCATCCATCATCATTTACGTTTTGATTATTATTATTTTGATTATTATAACTTGAATTGGATGTATTTTGCTGATTATATGAATTTTGTGAATTATTCATTGTGTAAGGATTTGGAGTATTTTGATTTTGTTGCGGATTGTAAGCAGGTTTAGGTTTGCTCGTCTCCAAATTAGAAATTCTCTGACTTAAACTAGAAATAGTACTTGATAATGAATCTACTTTCCTTGATAATTCTTGNATCATACTTATCATTCTTTCATTAGATTCAGACGTTCTAGAAATGGGTTCAGGTTGCGTAATGGGAGATGACATTTGAGGCATNGAAGCTGAATCAAAAGAAGGTCCAGGTACGCTTGCAGTAGTTTTTCCTAAACTGTCCGAGAAATCCGGAAATGCATCATCTTTTTTCTTAAGCGGATTGATTTTATCTAAAAAGCCCATAAAAATATAATATATATTTATTAAAAACGCTTTCTATAGAAAAGATATAATAATATACAAATTATAATATGATATGGTAATAAAAAATAAAAATAAAAATAAGCGTGTTATTCACTATGAAAATTTTAATGAAAGCTTAGAAAAATTTTATTTCACCATAATAAATATTCTTGAAAATACATTAGGTTATGAAAATATTGATAAAGTCAATGAATCATTTACTGCATCAATAAATTCGGCTCAATGGGGTCTAATGGAACAAAGAAAATCCATACAACAAGATAAAGTTTCAGCCTATTTGGGAACGATTGGAAAATTAATCAAAGATATGGTACTTATCTATAAGGAGATTAAAATCATGGATGAGCGTATATCTTTTTATGAAAAAACAGGTTTTTCTCTTGAAAAAGGTAAATTAATTATTGACGAGACAATCGATGAAAAAAATTCTGAACCTTCNGAAAAGGCATTAAAGGATTTATGGATATCNCTTGTTGAAGGAGGAGGACAAAATGCTACTTCAGTTTATGGATTAGCNCAACAAGTCGGTTTTGTAACACTACCAGACTTCTTCTTCAAACTTAATCCCAAAAAAGATAGCGATATATCAAAATTAGTAGATAAAATTGAAACAAACACCCAAGTTAAAACTGTTTTAAAAAGAAAATTACAGCAGTATTTAGCATGGAAGGAGCGTACTTATGCTGAAATTAAAACTAGACGTGATTTTCAAAAAAATTATTTAAAGCAACATTTTAACACAATTAAATTATANTATAGTTGGGTAAAACCTTATNTAGANAATCTTACAAAATTAAAACANCAATCNNGATCATCNAAAATAGANCTAAATAATCCGAATAAATCATANCAGATATTGGAAACATCAGAGAGCATGATATCNGANATTGCAATTCGGTGTATAAAAAAATCAAATTATTANGGTCCAGANGGNGGNGTAAGAGAATACGGATTATANTANCCNGTTCTTGACGTAAAAATTCANTATAGATCTAGGCCGATTCTTGCATTCCAAGGACAAGATAATAACAGNGGAGCAATGCAANTAGGNAGAATAGAAGTAGAATTNTCNCANAAAACACTTTCATATAAAGAAATNGAAAAAGATGAAAAAGATGAAAATAGNAAGNTANTAAGTGAATTAACTAGTTCTATTGATTCGACACTTGATTCAATTAATAAGAATGATTTACTATCAATAATAGAGGAATCTGTAGAAGAAGAATTCGAGCCAGATAAAAAATCAAAAACTTTTACAGGCATTATTGATTTCATACCATTTGCTCATAAACTAAAAACAAAAAGCAAAGATAAAACATCATTAAATTTTGATAAAAAACAACAATTAAGTTATTACAGAGATAATGAAAGTAAGAATACAAAGCATCAAATAATTGTAAAGCTAATAAAAAAAATATATTCTGATAAAAAATTTCCCTCAATTTCTGGTTCTGATATCGGAAATAGAAATTTTATTAAAAATATAAATAAAGATTTAAAAATTCACTCTAAATTTGCAATAGAATCGATCATATATGAAAAGAATATGTCTTCCGATCAGGCTAAAAATGACTTTCTAGAATTATATGAATATATCAAGTTTAATTATGGTATGATTCGACCTGAATAATAATTAATAATAAAAAGGTAGAAAGTATAATATACTATGGGTAGAAATTGCCATGATCATAAACACGTTGAAATACCTTCTTATTGGCATTCTCTTGATGGAGATTCATATAAATCATCAATATCAAGATTTACGGCAAAAAACTTATCTGTATCTACTCCGCCTTTTGAAAATCAATTAGAAGCATTAAAATCTAGAATTAGATTAGGTGTAAACAATGTAGAGCTGGGATTTACGGGCGTAGGAAAAGGTTCTGCACAATCACCAACACCTGGTTCTGTCGGAATTGCAGAAAGGCAAGCAATAAAAGAGATATCTAAAATCAATGATGTTAAAATTAATTCAGTACATGCTCCGATGAGTATACAAGGATTGGCCGGATTTAGTCAGAATGGATTTAATGAGCAAAAAAGAGCACAGGATGTAGAGGAAGTTAAAAGAAGTATAGATTTTGCAGGAGATGTATCAAATGGTGGTGCCATTGTTGTTCATACCGGAGAATTTCCATATAGTATAAAAGAAAAATTTGGAGACAAGCCTTTTGTTACAAAAGATGGTAAAAAAATAAATCTTCAAGAATCTCCATACGCATCGGAATTTGCAAGGCAGCTAATTGTGAATAAAGAGGGAAATATCACTGGAGAAACAATTGGAAAAAATGATTTTATTAGTGTTTATGATAAAGACAGAGGAGTATACGAGTCTAGAGATATAGATTATTATCAGA
>NZAU01000023.1 GCA_002686215.1 Candidatus Woesearchaeota archaeon | reverse complement strand
TGGGTTGGTTATGATATTGGATGTGGGATGACTGCTGTAAAAATTAATGAAGATATTCTATCATTAATTAATAATAATACAAAAAAAATCTATGATGAAATTATGAATAATGTTCCGATGGGTACAGGTATGCTAAATCATCCAAAAGATATTACAAATAAAACAAAAAATGAATTTAATAGTCTATTAAAAAAATTTGAAGAAGGTNCACANGATAAAGACATTTACAAATTTATAAAAAATAAATCTCTTTCNCATCTNGGAACTCTTGGAAGNGGNAATCATTTTTTGGAATTATGTAAATCTGATAATGAATTTTGGATTGTTGTNCATTCTGGTTCNAGAGGGATNGGATATAAAGTTGCTCAAAAATATATGAAAAAAAGTTCTGGNTCTGAAACTAANTTTGAAGCAACACATCCAATAAAAATAAATTCAAAAGTTGGAAAAGAATATTTGAATGTATTGGAATTTGGTTTAGAATTTGCATTNTTGAATAGAAAAGAAATTATATATAAAACAATTTACTCGATTGAAAAAATATTAGATAAAAAACTATCNTATGAAATTTGGACAAATAAAAATCACAATCATGCTGTTCCAAATGGTAAAAATTATATTCATAGAAAAGGTGCAACTCCTGCAGAAAAAGGAGAANGAGGTGTTATTCCTGCNAATATGAGNGATGGTTCTTANCTTGTAATTGGAAAAGGTAATTCAAAATTTCTAAATAGCTCTTCTCATGGTGCCGGAAGAAAATTATCTAGAACTGAAGCAAAAAAGAAAATAACAATGAAAAAATTTAGGGAAGATATGAAAGGTATAACTGGTACTGTAGAGAAAGGAACATTGGATGAAGCTCCTGATGCTTATAAAAATATATCAAAAGTTATGGATGCTCAAAAAGACAGCGTAGAGATTGTTAAACATTTACTTCCGATTATTGCGCTTAAGGGTTCCGGACATAAGAGGTCGAAACACGATTAGTGCTTGCAAATAAACAATTGCATGTATAAATGTACANGTTGAACAAATAACTCTTAAAATATATAATTCAACAAANACAAAATAAGATATTACTGTTATTCCTCCGAGTAGAAGAATTATTGAAATTTCTGGTTCACTGAATTTTATTGATAATGAGAACAAAATAAACCAAAGTATTCCAAAAAATCCCACAGGTATGCCCATAAATTCTGAATACTTACTATTGTTTGCAGCGTCACAACCTGAGCCTGTAATACACACAGCCGATGGATCAGAAGAATAATGATCATAAATTGTTATACCTGAAAAAAATACTCCTAATAAAGATAAAAAATATAATACGAGAATAGTTTTATTTCTCATATTTAGTTTTAATGAATATATTTTTAAAAGAGTTCGATTAATTTCTAATACGGGCCTATAGCATAACTTGGATAGTGTAACCGGTTTCGGCCCGGTTGGTCGGGGTTCAAATCCTCGTAGGCCCGTGAGGAGATTCAACGGAGGTTTTTCTCCGTTGCACTATCCGCTTATACAAAGAATTTTATATATTCAAATTAAATATATTTATGGCAAATTTATGTGATTATAGAGATAAACAAAATATGTGTAATGGTTCAATACAGGAAGCAATGCAATGCGAATATTGTTTAGATGGCGATATTAAAGATCCTTCAAATCCACGATATATGATGGAAACTGAATCTTATTATTGTGTATACCATAAAGGTATGCATATGCAATCATATCATAAATAATAAAGAGGGAGCGGGTCAGGTGACCCGCTGGCTAAGTAAAACCTAGTGATTATGCTAAAATAAATCCACAGGAATTACAAAAGACTTCGTCAAATCGACTAGTCATAACAGCTGTATGTGCTTTATCGCACGAATCACATTCCAAATGGCATATATTTTCTATATTCATTTTAATCACATTTTATTATGTTATTAAGCATTAATAAAAATACTTACCAAAAAATGGAAATTCATACTATATTTATTCAATAATTTTATAAATTAATGGAAATATATTCCAAAATGGATTTAGACAAGAAAGATTTGACTATACTTGAGCACCTGAAAAAGAACTCTAAATATACTACACAAGAATTATCCAAACTTACGGGTATTCCAATTACAACAGTCCATAATAGAATTAAAAAACTAGAAACAAATGGAGTAATAAAAAATTACAGTTTGTCAATTAATTATAATAAATTGGACAAATTCATAAATTCAATTTTATTAATTAGAGTAAATTCCATCGGAGATCAAGAAGAAATTTGTGCAAGACTAACTAAATTAGAGCAAGTTCATGGCGCATATATTGTAACTGGTGACGATGACATTATTTTACATGTTAGAGTTCAAAATGTTGAAGACCTTCATAATTTTATTATGGAAGAAGTTAGAGGAATAAAAGGTGTACAAAATACAAAAACACTAATTATACTTAAGGAATACTAGCTCACAAAAGACTTATAAAGTAATTTTAATAAAATAAATAATGGCAAAGGGTGGTTATCCCAATCTACAGTAAAAAGTACCTAGCCAAAACTATTTCTGAAATTAAATCAGCTCAATATTCCGGCAAGAAAGTTAAATTAAGAGGTTGGATTTCTAAAAAAAGATCATTAAAACAAAAAATATTCTTAGTTTTAAGAGATTCAACAGGTCATATTCAAACCGTAACATCTTCAGATTCAAAGGCATGGAAATCTGCTGAAGAAATAACAACAGAATCTTCTTGTTTTATAGAAGGTGTAGTAAAGAAAGATCCTCGAGCGCCGGACGGATATGAATTAATTGTATCTAAGATATTGATTGTTGGTCTGGCTGAAACTTGGCCAATTGCAAGAGATACCTCTTCTGAATTTTTGAGAGATATTAGACATCTTTCAATAAGAGATCCTAAACAACAAGCAATCCTAAAAATACGTTCAGGTGTAATTTCAGGATTCCATGAATACTTTAGAAGTAGAGGCTATCATGAACATCAATCTCCAAGCTTCACTCCTACNCCTGGAGAAAGCGGAGCAGAAACTTTTGAAGTAAAGTATTTTGGAAAAAAAGCTTATTTGACTCAAACATGGCAATTATATGCAGAAATGATGTTACCTGTTCTTGAAAAGATTTATACTATGGCTCCCAGTTTTAGGGCTGATAAATCGATGACTTCAAGACATTTAACTGAATATTGGCATGCAGAAGCAGAAACGGCTTGGCAAGAATTTCCTGAGCTTCTTCAAACAATAGAAGAATGTGTTAGATATATTTGTAGTAAGATATCAAAGGAGTATGCTTCTGAAATGACTTTATTGGGTTCAGATGTAAAATACTTTTCAAAATTACCTAAATTTAAAAAATTAAAATATAGAGCGGCAGTAGAAGAATTAAAGAAAGCAGGATTTAAAATCAAATTTGGTGATGATCTTGGTACGACNGAAGAAAAATACTTGGTTGACAAAAGAAAAATTCCTTTATTTATAACTCATTATCCGACTTCACTAAAAGCATTCTATATGAAGCGAGATAAAAAAGATCCGGACCAAGTTCTGGCATCAGACTTATTAATACCTGGAATCGGAGAATTAGTTGGATCATCTGAACGTAGCTTAGACTTTGAAGATGTTAAAAAAAGGCTAAGAAGTGCAGGTGAAGATCCGAAAAAATATGAATTCTATTTTGATTCAAGCAGATATGGAAAAATTCCGCATTCAGGTTTTGGTTTAGGTATCGAAAGACTTGTGATGTGGTTAACTGGTGCAGAATCAGTTAAAGAATGTATTGCATTTCCTAGAACCCCTACACGATTTACTCCATAATTAAAAAGATTTAAAAAAAGAAATAATAAAAAAAACTTAGGCAGACGTAGCTTAGCGGTAGAGCGCATGGCTGTTAACCATGAGGTCGGAGGTTCGATCCCTCCCGTCTGCGTTTTAATTTGGTAACATTTCATTCATCGTCATATAAAATTTTAAATGTCTCTTTAAACTAGCAGAATTACTTTCTTCTAAATCTTTAAATTTTTTATTATCAAATTTAAAATGTTTTAGTTCAAAAATATCAATTAAATAACGAGAACATAATTCCAAACCAATTAATTTTGTAGCATAAATTGCAAATCCATAATTAATATCTTCAAAACACTTTAAACCATAATTAAATTTTTTAATATCAAATAAGCCGTCTGCATTTGATATATTTCTCAAAAAATCACCNATATCATAATATTTACTTCTAATCATTAAACTTGCAATATCTACTAGTCCAACTACTTTGTCTTTCTTAAATAAAAAATTATTAAATTTCATGTCACCATGAATTAATTGTTTTTCGGAAGGAAGCTTATATTTTTGTATCTCAGAAAACAAATAATCATAAATATCTTCATAAATTTTCCATTTTTCTGTTTTTTTATATTCTTCTTTTATTGATATTAATTTATTCTTAATTCTACTTCTGTCATGTATTTTTAGTCCATTATATCTTAATTTTGTTATGTTCTCTGTAAGATTATGGAACTTCATAATGACTTCAGACATATTTTTTATTTTTTTATTGTTTAAAATCGGATTTTCATCAGATTCTATATGTTTCATTACCCTATAGAACTTACCTTCGTAATTTAGTAAATACTTATTTTCTCTNGTATTTACGCACTCAGGTATTTTTATTTTATCAGAAATTAAAAAATATAGTTCTATATGATCNCGAATCATTGATTCNTCATATATTTCATTTAACTGCTGCAATACAAATTTTCCTATGTCCGTTTTTATCAAATANGTATCGCTTGTCTTACCTCCCGATATTTTTGTATGTTCTATGTATTTTCCGATCGGGAAATGATCTACAATTGCTTTCATATTGTATGATTTCTGAAACTTATTTCTAATTTATAAATTGACTGATTATTAAAAATACTTAAAAAAATATGCTAATTATAATAATTTATGACCAATTGGGAATATGAATGGGCTGATTTTGATAATTTTGAAAAATATCGAGATTCAATGAATAATTCTATTAATGAATTTGTTAAAAAATACAGAAATCTTAACGAGGAAATTCTTATCCAAAGTTTAAAAGATTATGAATATATTTTGACAAATTATTCTTACGGTGGTAAAGAAGGATATTATTACTGGTTAAAGTCTCAGATAAATCAATCAAATAGTGAAATAAAATCAAAATTTAAGGACATTCAAGATTTTACTATGGAGCAATTTAACAAAATAAACTTCTATAGAAAATCAATAGGTAAACTTAACAAAGATAAAGTAATTGAAATTTTAAAATTAAAAAATGAAACTAAATATTTACATTTCATTAATCGTATATTTGAAAATGAAAAATATATATTAAGCGATAAGGAAGAAAAAATTCTTTCTTTAATGAATGAACAAGCTTATTCTCGATGGAAAAATATGTTATCTGAATTGATATCTTCTGAAATAAAAATAATTGATGACAAAGAATACTCTTTTGAAGAATTAATGTCTAGAACCTTATCCGAAGATAAGGAAGTTAGAGATTATTCTGCCAAAGAGATTAATAAAATTCTTTCAAAATATGAAAAAATTTCTGAGCATGAATTTAATGCATTACTAAGTCATTATGAAACTATTGACAAAATAAGAGGTTATGAATATCCCGATCATTCCAGACATATCGGTGATAACATAGACAAAGAATTTATTGATATACTTACAAAGACCGTTTCAGAAAATTTTGAAATTTCAAAAAGATTTTATGATTTAAAAAGTAAGGTTGTAAAACATAAATTAAATTATTATGATAGAACATTTCCTGTTGGAAAAATTGATAAAAATTTTGACTGGGAATCTTCAAAAAAAATCGTTAAAAAAGTTTTAAAAAAATTAGATAAAGAATTTTTAGATATTTTTGAAAAATTTGAAAAAAATAAATTTGATGTGTATCCTTCCAAAGGTAAGAGAGGTGGAGCTTTTTGCGTACACTTCACAAAAAATCTTCCAACATATATAATGTTAAACCATACAGATACNATTCGGGATGTTAAAACTTTAGCTCATGAAGTTGGACACGGAATTAATAATGAATTGTCTAGAAAAGCGCAAGATGAAATATATTTTGGGACGTTAACTTCAACTGCAGAAGTAGCTTCTACATTTTTTGAAGATTTTGTATTTCGAGATTTAATTCAAGATGTGGACAAAAAAACAAAATTTCTATTAATAATGCAGAAAATATCTGATGAAATATCTACGATACATCGACAAATAGCCGGTTATAATTTTGAAAAGGATGTTCATAAAGCATTCAGAAAAAATAAACATTTGTCATCAAAAGAAATAGGTGAAATATTNAAAAAAAATATGAAGGCTTATTGTGGAGATTCTGTTGAACTGGAAGGGTTTGAAAATTGGTGGATCTATTGGTCCCATTTTAGAAGAAGATTTTATGTTTATTCCTATGCTTCAGGTCTGCTTATCTCCAAGGGTATGCAAAAGCTAGTTGATAAAGATAAATCAAATATTGAGAAAGTAAAAAAATTTTTATCTTCCGGAACATCAAAATCACCTCGAAACTTATTTAGTGAAATGAACATTGATATTTATTCAGAAGAATTTTGGAAGAAAGGTTTGAATCAAATTAATGATTTATTAAATGAAGCTGAAAATTTGTATGAGGAATTATATAATGAATANANTACTTGTACTAATNGGAGNTATAATTATANTATTTGGTCTGTTTTATGAAAAATTATCTTTTTTAGGAAGATTACCTGGTGATATTTACATACATAAAAATAATTTTCATTTTTATTTTCCAATTACTACAATGATAATATTTTCATTAGTTTTTATAATATTACAAAAATTTATGCAATAATATTATAAACAAAAAATTACTAGATTTATGATGAAGTATAGAATTCGAGACAATATAAGAGANTTAATATTTGGTTTTCAAGACGGTGCGATAGGTAATCTGGGAGTTGTTATTGGAATGGCACAAGCTTTATCTCCCAATAATATCATCTTACTAGCTGGCGTCTCTACAATGATGGCACAGACAATATCAATGAGTTCAGGAAACTATATATCAATAAAATCAGAAAAAGAATACTTCAGTGTAGATAAAGAAGATAGAAATTATGGTAAAGAATATGCCAACAATAAAAGTGCAATTTTTTCTTCAATAATTATGGGTCTTTCAGTTATGGTTGGTGCACTACTTCCGATGCTTGCATTTTTTTATTATTCTGGCGTAAATGGAATACTACCTTCAATAATAATAACCACTTNAGGTTTGTTTATCGCAGGTGTTATTAAATCTAAATATACTAATCTTTCTGCATTTAGATCGGGTATGGAGATATTAATTGTNGCAGTATTGGCAGCCACTGCAGGATATTTGATTGGAGATTTATTTTCAGGCTTTTTCTAACTTTAAAATAACGTCATCTAATGTAAATCCGGGTTGTATACCTAGTTTTGAATAAAATGATACTAATTCTTGCTTTAGTGGAATTTTTTCATCATTTTCATTTGTAAAATTTAAATAAGTAACAACACCTTTATTAAAACCTCGTCTGTATTTTCTATCAAAAGAATTGGGCAAACCTTGTTCAAATGCGTTCATAAATTCGATTCCTTCATTTAAATCTTGATCCTCTAGTATATACCCTATATCTGCATTTAGTTTTACAGATATTGGAGAATCTTGAAATAATTCTTCCATTTCATTATTTAAATAAGTTAATTTATCAGTCATTAAATGTATATTAACAATATCTGACGGTAATTTAGATTTCATTCGTTTAATTATTTGTTCGGGTATTTCTATTGAATGNACAATATTATCCAGTGAATGNTGAGATCTGGATATCACATCTCTATATTTATTTTTTATTCTTATTTCATTGCCGTCCCATTTTTGATATGACTGCGTAAAAGTTACNCCGTCACAAAAACCCAGAAACTCAAATGTATCTTCAGGAGTATATCTATTACCTTTGACAGTAACAAAATTATATTGGTCATTATCTGTTTCTAATGTATATTTATCAGGGCTTAACATTGAAAATGCAGATATTAAATATTCCATAACTTAATTCGTTATTAAATAAGATTTATATAATGCACGATGAAACTCATATATGAAACTAATATCAGAGGGTGCTGAAGCAAAAATATATTTATCTGAAAATAAAATAATTAAAAAAAGAGTAAGTAAAAAATATCGTCATAAAGAATTGGATAATTCTATTTTAAAACGAAGGATAAAATCTGAAAATAAAATTCTCAAAAAATCAAAAAAATATGGTATAAATGTTCCTGAAGTTTACGATANCGATTCTAATTCAATAACTATGGAAAATTTATCGGGGATTAAATTATCGGACTTATTAGATGATATTAAAAATAAGGATCTAATTAAATCTCTGGCCAAAGAAATTAAAAAATTACATTCANTTGGAATCATTCATGGAGATTTAACAACATCAAATATATTTTTCTATAAAGATAAAATATATCTAATAGATTTTGGTCTTAGTAAATTTAGTGATAAAATAGAAGATAAGGCAACNGATATTCATCTACTTAAAGAATGTTTAAANAGTCGTCATTCNTTNAACTATAAAAAATTATGGCTAANTTTCATAAAAGAATATAANGAACCTCTGNTTCTTGAAAGATTAAGNAAAATTGAAAGNAGAGTAAGATATAATCGAATAAGTTAATATTCAAAACATTTTTAAACATAAATATTAACATGAAATTAGACAAAGTTGGTTCTACGCGAACTTTGATCAGAATTTATTCTATCAAACTTTGTTATAATATAAAATGGCAAGAATACATGCAAGAGTTAAAGGAAAATCCGGAAGTAACAAACCGCTTAAAGATATTAAGATTACTGGAGCACCGTCAAAAGCTGAAGTTATCAAGCTTATAAAATCTATGGCAGATAAAGGAATGAGTTCTGCTTTGATTGGATTAAGACTAAGAGATTTACATGCAGTTCCTTCCGTAAAAAAATTAACTGGAAGCACAATTTCACAAATTATGAAAGATAATGATATGTATTCTAAAGTTCCAGAAGATCTAAGAAATTTAGTTCTTAGAGCAATTAAAATTACAAAACATTTAGCTAAAAATAAAAAAGATAAAACAAGTACAAGAGGTTTAGCATTAACAGAATCTAAAATTAGAAGATTACAAAAATATTATCAAAATTCAGGAAAGATTTCAAAGGCTTGGAAATATAAGAGGGAGGATGCAGAATTACTAATTGATTAAAATGGTAAAGAAACAAACAACTAAATTAAAATTAAGAAAGGGTAAGAAAAGATGGTTCCCGGTTATGAGTCCTAAAATATATGGAGAGAAGGAAATAACAAAAATTACTTCATACGATCCGGAATCTTTAGTTAATCGACAAATTAAATTAACATTGAAAGCGTTAACAAATTCAGGTAGGGATTCAAATGTATCCATTAAACTAAAGATTAACAAAGTTAAGGGTGATACTGCATATACAGAAAATATTGGTATAGAAACGTCAGATAGTCAAATTTATAGATTTTCAAGAAGAAAGAGTACAAGAATATTGAACATCTTTAATGTTTCTGATAAAAATGATAATAAGATTAAATTAAAAACAGTTATTTTAGCGAACGAAAACATAACGAGAGCAAAGCAAAATGAATTAAGGGTTTACGCTGAATCATTAATTAAGAAAAAAATTTCAAAAAGCGATTATACTGAAATTTTCACATCAGATTTTATTAAAAAAATCAGTATTGGTATCAAGAAAGAATTGAAACCAATTTATCCTGTTAATGATGCAATTATATGGAAAGCAAATCTTCAATAAATATATAAATTATAACTAGTTTATATGGATCTATGGAAGAAAAAAACTCTAAACAGCTTAAAAAATTAAAACAAACTTATAGTCATTTTGATTGGGAATATATATTAAAATTATAATTACCTTAATCTTAAACAATCAACTGGTTTCGGACTTAACGTTTCTATCCTAAATTTTTTATGTATCTCTCGGGCCAGATTAATTGTCATTGATTTTTCACCATGAACTGTTAGTACTTTTCTTGGTCTTGGTTTTAATTTTGTCATATAATCCATTAGTTCGCCAAATACTGCGTGTCCAGATAAAGAAAAGGATGCTACTTCCATTTTTACATCTAATTGTTGATTTTCAAGAACAATTCTACGTTCTCCTTTTTGTAATTTGTCTCCGGGACTATTTTTAAATTGATAAACAACAAAAGCAATTCCATTTTTCGGATCATCATTTAATTTGGATAGATATTGTACTGACGGTCCTCCGACCAACATACCTGATGTTGCTATAATTATACATGGGCCCCCTTGAATAATCTTTTCTCTTTCTTTATATGAACCAACTTGTTTGAAAAATTCTGCTTCGAATGGACTCTTACCTGCATAAATTTGATCTCTCAGAGTATCACTTAGAAATTCTGGGTAGGCGGTATGAATTGCAGTTATATCATAAACCATTCCGTCAACATAAACGGGAATGTCCTTTATCTTTTTCTTCCTAAATAATTCTTCTATTAATATCATTATCTCTTGTGCTCTACCGACACCTAATACTGGTATCAATAATTTTCCTTTTCTTTTAATTATTTTTTCAGCATATTTTTGAAATTCTGCTTCGGATATTGCTCGATCTGGAGATGTACGTTCCGGATTTCCATAAGTTGATTCTGTCATAAATGTTTCGACTCTTGGAAAAACATGACTTGCTCCGTTTAATATTCTTGTATCAACTACTTTGTAATCTCCAGAATATAGGAAATTATGAAATCCATCTCCAACATTAAAGTGACACATCGCACTNCCCANAATATGTCCTGCATTATGTAATGTCAATCTAACGTCGGGAGTTATGTCTGTAACTTCACCGTATTTTAGAGATATTGTGTTTTTTACAACTTTTTTAACATCNGTAGAATCAAATATATTTTTTTGTCCTTGAGCTAATGCAATAAATGTCATATCCAATTGGCTCATTGCCATTATGTCTCTGGTCGGTGCAGTACAATAGACTGGACCATTGTAACCGTATTTAAATAAATATGGTAAAAATCCACAATGATCTATGTGAGCGTGTGATATTACTACTGCATCTAAATCTGGTATGCTAAATTCAGGTAAATTAATTCTAGGATATGCTTCTTCGCTGTTTGATGCTGGATTTATACCACAATCAATTAGGATATTACTTTCTGGAGTCTGTAATAAAAATGCTGATCTTCCTACTTGTTGAGCAGCACCCAGACAACTTATTCTGACCCACATCTCAGATTTTTTCCTTGATCGATTGAATTCATAAATTCTTTTACCTACTTCATTTAGGAATTTTCTTCTTTCAGTTGAATCTTCATGTAATGTTGTTCTAATTAAATTTGTAATCTTTGATTTAACTATTGAATCTCTTCTTATCTCCGGAGTCCAAAATGTCTTTCTTTTAATATCTTTAGCAGTTGAACCTTTACTTCCAATGACGTCATTAGGATTTCTTGCATCAATGATCATTAAACTTCTTGCAGGCTCAAATGTTATTTGAGTTATATCTGCTGACTTTGGAACAGATTTACGAACGTAATCTTCGGCAGATTTTTGATCAATTAATAATGATGAATCTGCTCTTAAATCTATTCTCTTCTTAAATTTATCAACAAGCTTTCTAATATCGGTTTTACCTTCTTTAAAGAAGTCTCTACTTTTTGTATATAATACAAGATTTGCTCCTTCATAGTTCTGACTAGTTATGAGCTTACTTTTCGGAATCTCGTTTATCACTTGTTCTAATATTGGTGTCATTGTAAAATATTATTTTAATTGTGTTGATACAGTCTTTGTATTTACTTTTCTATAGCCTTTTTTGTCAATTACAGAAATAACAATACCTTCTCCACTTGCTGAATCTCGTCTAATGGCAGAATATACTGCTCTTGTTGCAAGATCTATTGCTTCAGACTCAGTCATATTTTCTTTATAATTATCTTGAAGTACTCCTAAGGCAAACATCATCCCTGAACCTGTGGCTGTATAAGGATCATATATCGATGCTCCAGAAGGATCAAATGAAATTAATTTGTAACTATTATCTTTGGATAAACCTGCAATAATTGCTTGGATCATATATGGAGACCAACGCTTATATCCGGAATAAACAGTATTTTGTAATACTGTGGACAATGTTTCTAAAGTTGCATCTTTTTTTGTCTCTAACTCGTATAATTTCATTTCAGCTTGCATATATTTCAATAGCATTTGATTATCTGAAACGGTCCCGGCAGTTGTTATAGCCAAATTTTTGGTTACTGGAAAAACTTTGTCAACTCTGGACATAATCATATTACCTAATGTAACTCTTTGATCTGTAGCTAAAACTACTCCGTCCTTGTAAGTTACTCCTACTGTTGTTGTACCTTTTTTTGGTTTAATTTTTTCTTCCATATTAATCAGAATAATAATGCTATTATTTTTACTTTTTAAATGTTTCTAATATTAATGACTCTTTCCGAAATATGTATGATATTTTGCTTCAGAACCACTAATAAAACAAATTTTATTTNTTAAATTAGCATTTATTATTGAATTTAAACTTTTAGCTCCTGTTTTCTTTTTTATTTCATTTTCAGAATTAATAGAACCGCACCAATAGGCTCTTGCGATTTTACCTGAATCTATTACTTTCTTTAATTCCTTAATTGAATTAACATCGACAATTGAATTTTTAAGATTTTTACTTGCATTCTCATACATATCTGATTGTATAATTTTAAGAAGCTCTGGAATTCTTTTTTCTAATTTTGTAATTTTAACAGATTCTTTAATTCCTTTATCTCGTCTAACTACTGTGACTGATTTATTTTCTAGATCTCTGGGACCGATTTCAATTCTTATTGGTATTCCTCTCACTTCCCAATGATTAAATTTATATCCGGGAGAATATTCGGAACGGTCATCTAAAATAGAACCAAACTTTGAGAATTTTTTATTAATTTCATTAGCTTTTTTAAGAACTGGCAATTCCTTTCCTTTGAAAAGTATTGGAACTATTACTATCTTATTTTGAGCTACTTTTGGAGGAATAACAAAACCTTTATCNTCNCCGTGTATACCTAACATGATACCAATACTTCTTGTTGTTATACCCCAGGAATTTTGGTAAGGTAAACTTTTCTTTTCGTTCTTATCTAAAAAATTAATATTGAATGCTTTTGCAAATATTTGACCTAGATGATGCGATGTACATGCTTGAATTGCTTTTCCATCAGGCATAAGTGTTTCTAGACTAATTGAGTATTCAGCACCGGCAAATTTTTCTTTTTCTGATTTATATCCTTCCAATACTGGAATTGCCAATAGATTTTCATATACATCTTTATACATTTTTGATATCTTTATTGCTTCTTTATCGGCTTCAAATTTAGTTTCAAATACAGAATGACCCTCTTGCCATAAAAATTCTCTAGATCTCAAAAAAGGGGTTGAATGTTTAAATTCCCATCTCACAACATTTGCCCATTGATTTAATCTTAAAGGTAAATCTTTCCAGGATCTTATCCATTTTGAATAACAATCATACATTACTGTTTCTGATGTAGGTCTTATGGCCAAACGTTCTTTTAGTTTAGATTTTCCTGCATGAGTTACCCAAGCAACTTCAGGAGAAAATCCTTCGACATGGTTTGATTCCTTATTAAGTAATTTTTCTGGTATTAGTAATGGAAAATATGAATTTTTGACTCCATCACGTTTAAATTTTTTATCCAAATATGTATGAATATATTCCCAAACTGAAAATGAATTTGGTCTATATATGTGCGCTCCAGAAACCTTTGAATAATCAATAAATTCTCCGGATAATAAAGCTTCAGTATACCACTCGGAGAAATTTGATTTTTTATTTTTTAAGGCCATATATAGTAATTTATACAGAATTTAATAAAGGATTCGTTTAATGATATGTTATGAAATTTGCTGTTATCGGAGATACGCATTTTGGTTATAATTTTGGCGGGAAGAGAAAAAATGAATCTTTTGTAAACGGATTTGAAGCCTTTGAATTGGCCATATCAGAAAATGTTGATTTCATAATTCAAGTCGGAGACTTTTTTGATGAAAGATTGCCAAAACCGGAAGTAATATCCCCAGTTCTAAAAAAATTATCAGAATACAATAAAATGATACCAAAGGTAAAACTTACTGAAACAATTGATGAAAAAAATAAATCAATATTACAAAATAAAAAAATACCTCCAATTATTGTGATACTGGGTGATCATGACAGAAGACCAAGAGATTTTGTTAATCCCGTGCAGCTACTTTATGATGCAAATCTTATTCATTATATACAAAGTGAAACGGAAGTTGTAGAAGTTAACGATAAAAGAATNGCTATTCATGGATTTTCAAATGTTCCTCACCAAAATGCAAAAGAAATTTTTTCAAAAAGAAATTTTCAAAAAATACCAAATCTGAAAAATATATTGCTTATGCATCAAAATTTTAAAGAAATGATACCGAATCTTCCCGAAGATATGTTAAGTATATCTGATATACCTTCTTTCTACGATGCATCTTTTTTAGGTCATATACATTGGAAAAAAGAATTTAGAAATAAAATATCAAACAATCCAATTATATTTACTGGATCAACTGTTGCAACACAAATGACAAAACAGGAAAGTAAAATAAAAAAAGGTATTTTTATTGTAGATCTAAAAGATGAATTAATTATTAATTTTAAGGAATTAAAAAGTCCGCGAGTTTTGAAATATATTAATCTAAATATAGATAANATGAAGCCATCTGAAATTAATGTTAAGATAAATGAATCAATAAAAGAGATAATTGAATANCATAATCATCCNTTAATTCCNATGATNAGAATTAAACTTGATGGAATTNTACATGATGGATTTCTTCCTTCAGATATTANTTTCAAAACAATAAATAAAAAATTTGAGGANAAATTAATACTTAATATTGATAAATCTAAAATAAAATCAAAAAAATTGGAAGAAAAAACTAAACTTATAAGGAANGCAAAAAATGATAAAAAAAATATAAATCAGCTAGGTATAGAAATACTTTCCAAAAAAATGAACATCAGAGATATTCAAAAAATTGAAGAAATCTTTATGTTACTAAAAACAAATAATTTAGATGAGGTCCTAACTAAAATATGATTAAAAAATTAATTTTAAAAAATTGGAAGAAGCATGAAAATTTCANAATAGATTTTTCTAAAGGTGTAAATATAATAGTTGGTGAAATGGGTACAGGAAAATCATCNATATTACAAGCAATAAACTATTGCTTATTTGGAAGTTTCAATGATCTTAAAAGTAGAGAAATTAAAACAGATGATCTAATATCTCGTAATGAATCCGAATCAGAACTCGTGCTGTATATTGACAATTATATTATCCATAGATTCATTAAACGTGGAAAAACTTCTGAATCAAAAATAACTGATGAGTCGGGTCAAGAATTGGCAGGACCTTCGACAGTTGAAGTAAATAAATTTATTGAAGAAAAACTAAAAATTAGTGAAGATGTATTTTTAAGAGCAATTTATTCATCACAAAACGATATAGATAAAATAATTAGAGTTACTCCAAACCAAAGAAAAAAGATACTTGATGAATTGATGAACTTAAACGAATTTGAAATAGTTAGAAAAAATTCAGTAACATTAATAAACAAATTAAACTTAGAANTTCAAACNAATAAAAAAATTTATGAAGAAACAAATATAGAAGAATTGAAATACAAATTAACTGAAACAACAAATGAAACNNGTAAAATAAATTCAAAAATAAATGAAATAAAAAATAAAATACCAAATCTAGAAAAAAAATATAAAGACATTGAAAAATTGTTAGAAGAAAAAAGACAAATTAAATATAAGTATAATTCGCTTAAAGAAAATTTAAATCAATTAAAAATTAAATTATCTAAAAAAGATAAATCTTTGGATAATATTCCTATTGACATTAATTATGATATAGAAATTGAAAAAATNGATAATTATGTAANGGATATAAAAAATAATATTAAANATATTAGGAAAATTAATGAAAAATTAAATGAAGAGAAGTTGACACATGAAAAAAATATATCTAAATTTTCCCTAATAATATCAGATCATAACAAAAAAATACTTGAATTCAATAATAAATATAAAGAAGTTAACGAAAAAGACATATATAAATTAAATCAAGAATATGACTCACTTAAAAATATAATTTCTGATATGAAATTAAAATTTGATAATTCAAAGATTAAATTACGTGCTCTTCGTGAATCCTTAGATAAATTNAATTCCATGGATACTAAATGTTATGTTTGNGATAATTTAATAGATGATTTAAATAAATCAAATCTAATATCTAAGAGAAAAAGTGAAATTGCNATTACTTTGATGAAACAAAACGAAATATCTGAAAATTTAAATAATAACCAAATGAAAAATGAAAAACTAAAGATCCTCATTGATTTAGATGAAGATTATCAAAAAGCTAATATAATTATTCGNGAAATAAANGAAAAACAAATTTCTTTTGAAAATGAATTANTAAATCTAAAAAATATTAATCAAAAAATTGATGATGATTTNTTTAGTAATAAAGAAAAATTAAAACAATTAGAATTAAAATTAGATCATAAAAATCATGAAATTAAAGAATTGTATAAGTTTAAAGAACTATTAAATAGAAAAAATGAATTTGAAAATTATGAAACTGAATATAATGATATTATTAAGCAAATTAATTTAATAAACTTTGATGAAAATAAATTGAAAGATCTTAAACAAACGTTTAATATAATCTCTAATGATCTTACAGAATCAAGATACTTACAAAATGAACTGCAAAATAAATTAATATTGAATAAGGAAAAAATTGATCTATTTCACAAAAGTATTTCTAATTATACTGAAATAAATAATAGAATTATTTCGCTTCAGAAAAAAATGGATTTTTTAACAAAATTAAAGAATAAACTATTTGAATCTCAAGAATTATTAAGAGATGATTTAATTCTTGCAGTAAATGAAGAATTGTCGAATATNTGGCTAGATTTATACCCATATGATAATTTTACGAATTTAAGAATAACACCAATAAACAATGATTATTTCTTGCAATTGAAAGAGTTTAAAGGAGATTGGAAAAATATTGTTGGATACGCATCAGGTGGAGAAAAAATGTTATCATGTATTGGTACAAAAATAGCTTTTTCAAAAATACTTTCACCCAGTTTTGGTTTAATTGTGTTAGATGAGCCGACACATAATCTAGATTCTAATGCAGTTAATAATTTCATAAACATAATGAATAACAACATTAAATCACAAATAAATCAAATNATAATAGTAACTCATGATTCCAGNCTTTCAGAATCGGGAGATAAGGTAATTAAATTATTGAATTAGTTTTGGTATAGTTTATCTTCTATATTTTGTGCTGATCTTTCACTTAACCTTTTNGATTTATATTCNGGAGTCATACCTCTTCTTAATGAATCTAATGGATCTTTTATCCGTCCTTGTCTCATTCCCACGTGAAGTAATGACTTTACTAGGTCTGATTGTGATTCATATAAATTTTTAAANTCTTCAAAGTTTGATTCTTTTCCATTATATTTAAACCAATCTTCAATACCATCTATAGTAACACATTTTTTACGATGTGACTCATTTAAAGCAGAATAATGTTTTTCTAAATGATCCCTGTTTTCATTTTCTAATATTAAAATTGGGTTTCTTAAGGGCGAGCTTATAATGCTTTTATATTTATTATTTGAATATCTTGAAAGCAAGTCAACTAAATTAACTGCTGGTTGAATAAATTCATCTCCGTCTTTATCGTCAACGTTATTAAAATAATGGGGTTCATAATCGGGATCTGTTTGAGTTATTAAATTTCCTCTAGCTTTAAAACCTAATTTTAATTTTCCATCTAAAAAACAATATACTTCATCTTTTGAAAAAGCAATTACTTTGTTGTCTTCTTTATACATTCCGAAACTATCACCGTTGCTAGTAAAACCTTCTTGAGCATGCTCTGTATTTAATATTAATGATGAATAAGGATAAGAATCTTCAGATACTTGATTATCAAATATATCTTTCATATGAATACCTGTTTCGTATCTAACATTTCTTAATATTGTATCTAAATCAGTGGCATCTTTAATGACTGCTCTTTTTGATAATTCTTCTANTCTATCGTGATTTCCAATCAAATCTCCCGATAATGTTCNATACTTTTGTGCTAATTGATTTAGATCTCCGCACATTTTTAGTGGATTTATCGTAATTTGATTTCTCGGATTTTTGTTTCTCCATTGTAAATGTTGGCCGTTCAACCACCACATATTATAATCTCTTAGAACCTGTTCATATACTGTAGAATCTTCATTTTGTGCTTTTTGATCATCTATAATATTTTGCAATTGTTTTTGAATATCNCCTCTGTGTTGTATAAAGTAACGTGGTGATGGTTCTTCAGGTAAAATTGGTTCATCCAATATTTCTAATGGGTTTTCTCCAAATCCTAGTGCGTGTTCTAGCGTTTCTTGATTATATCTGAACTCAGAATCTCGTTTTGACATGAGCTATATAAGAATGCTAAAATTTAAAAAGAGTAGTAAGGGGTTAACCCCTTACTATTCTGCTAATAATTCTGAAATCTTTTTTAATAGCTCAGAATCTGCTGGTAAAGCTATATTTTTACCTCTTGCGTATCTTTTTTCACCTTCTTCGGTGTAAAATCCTCTTGACAAGGATACGAATTCGTTTTCACCGTCTTCTGTAATAGCTACTTTTCTAGCAACTTCGACGAAATTGTTTTTACCGAATTTTAAATCTTCGGAGCTCAGTGTTTTAAATTCTACCATTTTTATCACTTATTTTTTTGAGCTATGCTCATAGAAAATACTTATATTTTATTTATAAACGTTTTTATTTACCCGCTAATTGAACCAGTATCTCTGAGGATTTTAATAAAAAACCTTGAACAAATTCTTTTGTTGTGGCAGTATCAAAATAAAGTCCTAAAAATAAGATAAATACTGTAAACCAAAATAATTCGTGTCTCATTTAAAAATTAGTAATATTTACTATATAAATATTTTAGTTATTGACTAAACATAGCCTCATAAATTCCCGAAGTTATATTGAAAATACCCTTGGATGTATAAATTGCTAGTTCAGATGCAGGTTCAATTGCACTAGCTGCATTACCTGCCGCTCCAGTTGTTGCTTCAGGAAAAAATAAAAGTCCAAGAACAATTACGAATAAAATTAGGACTACATTTTCATGAATTTTACTTGTTAACCAAAACCACATAAATTAACTACTTTTTTAAGTTATTTATACTTTTTTATTAAAGGGAGTATAATGAAAATCAAGTATATTACTACAGCAATAGATTATCCAAATTCTTTGCCACATATTGGACATGCTTATGAAAAAATATTGGCTGATTTTTATAATCGATACTATAAACAAAAGGGTGAAAATACTTTTTACCAAACTGGTACGGATGAACATGGAATTAAAATATATAATACGGCAAAAAATAATAAAGTAACACCAAAAAAATTAGTTGATTCAAATTCTAAAAAATTTAAAGAATTTTACAAAAAATTGAATATTGAATATGACAACTTTGTTAGAACTTCTGATAAAAAAAATCATTGGCCTGGTGTGCAAAACCTATGGAATGAATTAATTAAATCGGGAGATTTATTCCTCAAAAAATATAATGCTAAATATTGTATTGGTTGTGAGTCTTTCAAAACTGACAGTGAATTAATTGATGGATTTTGTGAATACCATCCAAATAAAAAATTAGAAAATGTTGAGGAAGAAAATTATTTCTTTAAATTATCAAAATATCAAAAAAAATTGATAGATATAATATCTAAAGAAAAATACAAAGTACAACCAAAATCTGTTAAAAATGAATTAATTTCTTTTCTAAAAGAAGATTTACAGGATATTTCTTTTTCAAGAGTAAAATCTAAACTTCCGTGGGGTATTCCTGTTCCAAATGATAAAAATCAAGTTATGTATGTATGGGCGGATGCTTTATCCAATTATATAACTGGAATTGGTTATGGTTCTAATAAAAAAAATTATGAAAAACTTTGGCCTGCGGATGCACATATTATTGGTAAAGATATTTCTAGATTTCATGCAATTTATTGGCCGGCAATGTTATTGTCTGCTAAATTAAAACTTCCTAAAAAATTATTAGCTCACGGTTTTGTTAATGACAAAGATGGTAAAAAAATGTCAAAGTCTTTAGGAAATGTTGTTGATCCTATTGAACAAGTAAATAAGTATGGTGCAAGCTCTCTAAGATATTATTTGCTTAGATCTCCTTCTAATCAAGATGTAAGTTATGACGAATCGGATTTAATTACAAAACATAACACTGAACTTTCAAATAATCTNGGTAATTTAGTTTCTAGATCATTAAATTTAATTGAAAAATCCGGAGGTAAAATTCCGTCAGGAAAATTAGATAANAAAATAGAATNAAACTATAAAAAACTANTAAAAANTATTGACAAAAATATAGAAGATTTTGAATTTCATATGGCTGTTTCAAATATTTGGAATTTCATTTCAAGTATAAATGAATACATTGACACGAAAAAACCCTGGACTTTATCTGGTAAAGAAAAAGAAAATATATTATACAATCTTGCAGAATCTCTTAAATTAATTTGTGCAGTAATATATCCTATAATTCCATCAAAATCCCTTGAAATATCAAAAAAACTAGGACTAAAGAATGTTCCAAAATTTAAATCTGATAAAATTAAAATTGGACAAAAAATAAATAAAGGAGAATACTTATTTACTAAATATGAAAACTGAAATTAAAATTGATGATTTTTCAAAACTTGATTTGAGAGTTGGAAAAATTACAAAAGTTGAAGAAATAAAAGGAGCAGATAAATTATATAAATTACAAGTAAATTTNGGTTCTTTCAAAAGACAAATATTATCTGGAATAAAAGAATACTATNAAATTGAANATTTGAAAGGAAAACANGCAGTGTTTATTGTAAATCTTCCAGCAAGAAAAATGCGAGGAGAAATNTCNGAAGGAATGATATTATGNGCAGANGATGGTAAAAATGTAATNTTTATTTCTCCNGAAAAGAAAGTCAAAAACGGTTCAGAAATTCATTAATAATTATCCCCAATTTTTCTTTAATTCTGATAAAGTTCTTGTTAAAGTAGAATAAGATGAAGTTTCTCCTGGTTTAATTGAATTTAATGTTTGTTGTAANGCAGAATAATGTTCTAAATCAGTTGTACAATCTCGAGGNAGTATAATAGACCTTCCTACCAATTTCATATTGTTCATTTTGTGTTCTAATGATGAGTTATCGGTATCGAATAAATTTATTTTAGTTGGTAAATTTTTGATTATTGATTTAGTTTTTGGAATTGCCTTGGCTGGAGCTCCAAATCCATACATGTTATACATTGCATCCTGAATACTTCCATGTTTTTCTATTTTTTTATTCCAATAAGATTGAGTTAAAAATACTGGAAATTTAAAATTTTGTGGGATATCAAACTCTTTCTTAAAATATGGTATTTCTTTATTTATTTGAGCATATGCTCTACTATGAGCATTTATTGAATGAGATGTATTTAACTTATCGTTAGGTACTAACACACTAAATTGATTATCTACTATTCCAGTTAATATTGAACCTTCTGGTAAAAAGTCCCTTAAAATATCAGGCATGTTTAATTCATCATCGTTATTATATTCATTAGTTTCCATAGCAAAAAAAACTAATCATTTATATTTAAAAATATTACTATGTAGTGGTTAATTTATGTATTTATTATATCCGCCTTTCAATGATTTAACTTTATAGCCTTTAGCTACAAGATATAATGAACCGTAAAGGGATCTGTTGCCTTTTTCACAATAAAGTACATATTCTTTATTTTTATCTAGTTCATTCTTTTTTGATTCTAATTCGGTAATTGGAATATGAATGTCGCCTTTAATATGACCATTTTGTCTTTCAAGTTTTGTTCTAACATCAATAAAATTAACTTTTTTACCTTCTAATTCTTCTTTTGTTATTTCTAAAACTACCATTGTATTGAATGCGAGTGCCGAGATTTGAACTCGGGTCGCTGCGTTGGCAACGCAGAGTGATACCAGGCTACACTACACCCGCACTATGGGGCCACGCAGATTTGAACTGCGGTCACCCGGTCCCAAACCAGAGAGGATACCAAACTACCCCATGGCCCCATTGTATTTTTCGATTATTTTTGAATTATAAAGGTTTCGACTCCGTATTTGTAACTTAACAATAGTTAATTATTGTTATAAATAAAGCTTTGTATTATCTTACATGGTTAAACATAATATGCGTATACATGAACTTATTGGATTATTACAAATTTTTGTCGGAGCAATTTGGTTAGGATTTGGTTTGGTAAGTGCAATGATTATCGCAAATAAAATTTTAATTCCTGGTGCACAAATCTACCAGTTAATGGATATAATTGCAATTATACTATTCTTTGGTCCAGGTGCAGTTTTAATTATGCTAGGCATAATTGAAGTTAGGGAAGTTTTACCTGGGAAAAATAGATAATGGCAAGATTAACAAGAGAAGAAGTTGAATATGGAATCAAGGAATTTATCCAAGGATTAATGATTGGATTAATTGGTGGTTTCTTAATTGCAAGTCAAGTATTATAGGTGCATTGCACCTTATGTTTTAGATAATTTTTTAAATAAGATATTTAGAACTATCTATACGGGCTTGTAGCTCAGTCTGGCCAGAGCGATCGGCTCTTAACCGATAGGTCGCGGGTTCAAATCCTGTCAGGCCCGTAAATATTTTTATAATAATAATTAGTCGTTATTTATGGATTGTAAAACAAAAGTATGTGGAAGTTTCCACGAATGTAACAAAAAAAAGGGTCATCAAGGTCTGCATTATTGTCCCGTGTGCAAAGGCGAAAGAGATGCGTCATAGAAAATTTTTACTTAAGAAAATAAGAAATTATTTATCAATTAAAGAATATCTTAAACTAAAGTATAACATATATATGGATGATTTATCTTTAAGTTTCAAATCAAATAGAGTTTCATTTCTAATTGCAGAATCAAATTTAATTCCTCAAATTAATTCAAAATCCGATTATTATAAGAGAATTAACAAAAGAATTGAAGATGAATATAATTCAAACTTAATTTTAGACTTTTCAAATAGGGCAAAATTTGTAATTTCTGAATATTTAGCTCCCCATATTATAATTTCAAAGCAGACTAAGCTAAAAATAGCTGATTCTATAATTAAAAATAAGTCTATTTACTTGCAAACATCATCAAAAAAAGCGCATATACTATCAAAATCAATTCAGAATTTAAGCAATGTGACCGTAAATTATGGCCCCAATAAGAAAAAGGGCTTTGATACGTATATTAAGCTAGAGAAAGAAGATTTAGGTGCTTATAAGGAAGAGGCTAAAAATAACTTAGGAAAAGTGAGAGTTAATAATAACGATATCAAATTCATAAAAAAATACTTATCTAAGCTATAATAATTATAAATGCACCCTGGGGGATTTGAACCCACGACCCCCTGCTTACAAGGCAGGTGCTCTACCGAACTGAGCTAAGGATGCATGAATTTTCATTTTTGTAGATATTTTTAAAAGTTTCGACTAGTGGCATTAATGTAATGGTATCAATGCAATCATAATTGCAATACCAATAATTATCCACAATAAGTGAATAACTGAAGTTCCATAATCATTTTCCCTAAATAAATCAGGTATCAATACTGAAGATGCAATATATGTGAAGTTACCTACACCGATAGCAAGTAAGATCTTATGGATATTTGGTACAAGAGTTGATAAATAAATTGCAGTTATAGCTCCAAGTACTGCAGTCATTGCTACAATAAAGTTAATTATTAATGCTTTTTTCTTTGATAATCCGGATTTAATTAGTAAAGCATAATCCGCTAGCTCCATTGGGATTTCGTGAAGAAATGTACTTATGGATACTGCTATACCTGCAGGAATACTTACTAGATATATTCCTCCGATTATTAATCCGTCAATAAAATTGTGTATTCCGTCTCCAATTGAAATTAAAACTGGTATTTGTTTTGTTCTATTTTTTATATGATCATGTTTTTCTAAATCGTGATTACTATGTGAGTGATAAAGGTCCGTCATCTTTTCAACTATATACATAAAGATGAAACCATATATTACTAAAAGTCCAGAATTTATTGAATAATTACCTTTTTCAAGTAAGTGAGGCAATAAATGTAAAAATGCTGCACCTAATAATGCACCTACTGCGAAGCTAATTGAATATTTGATAACTTTTTTCAAAAGTTTATCATTTAGTGATATTGTAACCATTCCTGCAAGAGATACTAATCCTACAATAAAGGTACTTGCTACGGAATACTGTAATGCCAAAGTTGTATCTACTGCCATCTTAATTATTATTCATGATCATGGTCATCATGGTCATCATGGTCATCATGGTCATCATGGTCATCATGGTCATCATGGTCATCATGGTCATCATGGTC
>NZAU01000022.1 GCA_002686215.1 Candidatus Woesearchaeota archaeon | reverse complement strand
TCTAAAACCGCAGGAAGAGTTTCTGGTTGTCCGATGGGATTTAGTTATTTCACATCTAGATTCTCTGCTTGCGATGATATGGGAGAGCAGAAGTTCCGAATTTCAGATGGTTCTGTAATAGACCAAACACCAAGTATTCAAAGAGGATACAAACCTGGTATTGGTCACAGAAATAATGGTGGTAATGGTTCTGGTAATGAAGGTGGTGGAGCATCTGGAGCACACGGAGGTAATGCTGCTACTTCTAACGGAAGAGGTGGTGGTGGAGCTAGTGGTTACACTAGTGGAGATGCTACTATTCTTGAAACTCAACTTGGTGGTAACACAAGCACAAATGCATTCGTTACCTTTGAATATGTTGCTCAATAAATAGAATATAGCAAACTAACGGGGGATAGTGAACCCAAATGGCAGTAGATAAGAATTTTGTCGTAAGGAATGGACTAGAAGTCAATTCCGATCTTATTGTTACTGATACATCCGACAGTTCAAATAAAAAAGTCGGTATTGCGAGCACTGGACCCCGTGTAACTCTTGATGTTCGGGGTGGTATTGCTGCAACAGACATTAATGTTAGTGGAGTAGCAACACTTGCCAGTGTTGATATTGCTTCTTATGGAAGAATATCTGGAGCAACTCAGATAGATGCCACGTCCTTGAATGTAACTGGCATCACCACGCTAGCAAACGTTGCCATTACGAACGTTAATATTAGTGGTGTAGCGACATTTGCTGATATTACATATGATGAAATTTCAGGTCGCAACCTGAACCTGACTGGTATTGCAACCATACCAAGTCAAGCAAACCTGAATGTTACAGGTCTTGCAACNATTCCTACAATATCAAACACACCAAGTTTTAGTGGTGGCGCAGTTGTAACTGGTGTTGTAACTGCCGCTCAGTTCCTTGGTGGTGGTATTGGTGTTGGTATTAAAACTTCAGGTGGCACCATTGGATTTGGTTTCACCACTCTTAACTTCATTGGTTCTGGTAATACCTTCGCCGTAAATGGAACCACTGTTGACATCAGTATTGCCGGTGGCGGTGGTGGAGGATCTGCNAGNATTGGTATTGGTACTACTGTAGGAGACGCTTTCACTGGTATCGTTACTGCTGGTAACCTGTGGTATAATACTGGTGAGGGTAGACTATTCATCTATTATCAAGATGCTACATCTGCACAATGGATTGATGCCGCACCATTTAATGTTGGTATCATCACTACACTTCAAGATGTAGCATTTGCTGCTGGTAGTGCTGCAGCACCCGCTATCTCCTTTGACACCGACTCTGACTCTGGTTTCTTCCAAGCAGCAGTCAACCAACCTGGAGTTTCTGCTGCTGGTTCACAAGTAGCAAGGTTTAACCCAGGTGGTTTAAATGTTACTGGTGTTATTACTGCCACCAGTTTCTCTGGTGATGGTGCTGGACTGACTGGTGTTGCATCAACGGATAACATCCAAACTGCAACAGAAGCTAACTTCTTAAGTGGAGTTAAGATTGCTGGTGTTACCACTGTTGGTGTGGTCACAGGTGGAACATCAGTCTCTGCTACGCACTTCTANGGTAANGGTGCTGCATTNACTGGTATTGATGCCACTTCCCTTAAAGATAGTGGTGGAAATATAAAGGCACAAGCAAATCCTAANGGTGTTATTATAACAGGTATTTTAACTGCAACAGANGTTGATTCTACATCTGATGTAAGACTGAAGACTAACATNAATGTGGTTGATGGAGCACTTGATAAAGTTAATAGTCTACGTGGTGTAAGTTTTGACTGGAAGGAGTCTGGAGAGTCTTCTTATGGTGTCATCGCTCAGGAGTTAGAATCTGTGTTACCTGAACTTGTTCACGGTGATGATCCTAAGAGAGTAAACTACAACGGTATTATCGGTGTCTTGATTGAATCTATCAAAGAACTCTCTGCAAAAGTCAGAGATCTCGAAAGTGGAAACAATTAAGTAAGAAATTTTTATAAATACGAAAGTAGAGCCTAGTTTTTACGAAGATGGCGATTAAAATTTCAGGGTCAACAATAATTGACGACAGTAGAAATATTGTAAACGCCGGAGTGGTGACAGCGACATCATTCGATGGTGATGGTTCTGCTCTGACTGGTGTTGGTATTGGAACTCAAGGTAATGTAAACACTTCTGGAATCGTAACCACTGCATTTTTGTCCAATCCTTCTATTGTAAGCGCAAGTGTTACTTTAGATTCTGGTACAAACAATTACGGAGTCTTTGGACCTCTTACGGTTTCTGTCGGTGCAACCATTACGGTTGGTTCCGGTAACACCTTCGTAATTGTTTAATTTTTGGAGATTCAAGAATGTCTGTTTTAAAAGTAAACAANATTAGTAATGCCAATGATGATGGTCCAGTTGAATTTACTCAGGGACTGACCGTTTCTTCTACTGGAATTACTGGTGATATTGAAATCAACAGTTCTGGTATTGTTACCTCAACAAGTTTAGATGTTGGCAGCATTAATCTCTCTGGAGTTGCTACTGCTGGATCGTTTGTTGGTAAAGGAACAGATCTCACAAATGTCCCTGGAATTGCTCTTGGAAAAGCAGTCGCCTACTCTATCGTAACATAAACTATGGCACAAGAATCAAAAATACAAGTAGACAACATCGAGTCTCTTACTACCGCTCGTGTTGAACTTCCTTTTGGAGCCACACTCCCATCGGGATCTTCTCTGGTTGTCAANGGCGATTTCAATGCTGGAGTCGTGACAGCTACCACTCATGGTGGAGAAAACGCTAATTTTACAGGTGTTTGTACTGCAACTAGTTTTGTTGGTAATGGTTCTGCATTAACAAATCTNCCCATCATTACAGAAGGGAAGTCGATTGCTTATACACTCATTGCAGGATAAAAACTATGTCAACACTTAAAATTAACGTTCTTACTAATAAGACTGACTCCGGTGCTTGTGAACTTACAAATGGTGCTACTGTTGGTTCTGGTGGACAGATTTCAGTTTCTGGATCTGTAAATGTAACCGGAATCCTCACGGCACAAAGTTATAATGCTACAAATGTAAATGTGACCGGTGTTGTGACTGCCGCATCCTTTAAGGGTAATGGTAGTGGTTTAACAAATCTTCCAACTGTAGAAGCTGGAAAAATGATCGCATATAAGAGGATTATAGGATTTGATGAGTATCGAACCCTATAATAAATATTGTTCAAATGCTCTCAAATTTTAGTTTAACGGAGAAAAATGGCTAACCCTAACATTGTTGGAATTACTACTGTTTTTGGCAAAACCGTTGCCATAGCACTTGCTGATACAAACCAAACTACGGTGCTAAGCAACGCTGCAAGTAGTGAAAAAGTGTTCAAAATTAATTCGATCATCGTTGCTAACGTTGACGGATCAAGCGCAGCAGACATCACTATTTCATATCATAGTGAAGATGATGCTGGTGGAACTGAATATAAAATTGCATCAACCGTCAGTGTTGCTGCGGATTCAACTCTGGTCGTTGTTGACAAAGCATCTTCCATATATCTGGAAGAAGATAAGTCGATCTCTGCCACAGCTTCAGCTGGAGGAGATCTGCACGTTATTTGTTCTTACGAAGACATTCAAGACTGATAGGAGATTAAAAAATGGCAATAACGTCAATCGATCAAGAGAAACTCTATTCTTTGAATGGGGAAGAGCCAATTCAACTTCCGAGCAGAATTCGTTTTGCTAATGGACTCACAAAGACGGATGTCACTACATTCACAATTGGTGATTTAGAATCTATTGGATATAGTGGTCCATATACTAAACCAAGTTTTGATCCACTAACTCAAACATGCACTTGGAGTTCTTCAGATTTTAAGTATACTGTTACTGACATGGAATTTGAAAAACCAAGCCCTGAAGAGTTATTAAACGCAAAAGATCAAAACGCTGACTTTTTGCTTAGAAAGTGCGATTGGGTCCTTCTTTCGGATGCCGGTTTGACCGATACTAAAGTTGCAGAATTTGTTACTTATCGCCAGGCGGTAAGAGATTACGCTGCATCAGTAACTTCCGTTCCAGATGTTGCAGCATATGAAGCACTTTCTTGGCCTGTAGCACCAACTTTGTAAAATAAATTGGAGCTAAAAAATGTCATTTAGATTTTTAAACAAGTTAAATTCAACAAATAGAATTACAGGATTCTCGACTAGTTCTGGAGCTTTCCAAGTTCCCGATTCGGGAAATGCTTCTGTTTCCAATCCAGGTGACGGAAAAACTCATTATACATTTTCATCCCCTGGCACTTCTCAAATATCAATTTCTGCTAACGCTGTTGCTGATCCAGCATCAATTGAGTATATTCAAGGAAGTAGAGAAATAAGAACTAACTCTTCTGCTGCTCCTATTACTATTGAAGCTCACGGCGGTCCCTCTGGATCTGGTGGCGGAAAGGCGACTGGGGAATTTGGTTCTCCATTGGGAGGAAAAACTTACGCAGTCCGAATCAACTCAGGAACTGCTGGTCCTGGACCTTCTGGCGGATATGCTGGAGTTTTCTATCCAGACTCAGTTGCTCACTCCAATTCATTTATGATTGGTGGTGGATCTGGACGCCCCTCTGGAGCTGGTAAACCTGGTGGTGCTGGAGGCGGTACTTCGGGTAGTAGTTCTCCTGGTTCTCACGGTGGTGGTGGTCCTGGACAGGCATCAGGTGCAGGTGGCGGAAGTCAATCATCTGGTGGTGGAGGAGCAAACACTGGACCTGGATATGGACCTGGACAGTCCGGCAGCGCACTTCAAGGCGGCAGTGGAGGTGGTGGAGACACCTATCCTGGCGGCGGTGGTGGTGGAGGATACTACGGCGGCGGAGGAGGCGCTGGTGGATATAGAGGAGATAACTTCAACTCTGGATCCGGCGGTGGCGGTGGATCGGGATATGTTCACCCTGATGCATCTAACCCCTCACAACAAAACGGCGGTTCTACAGGAATAAAAGTTATCTTCAAAGTATAACTTCTACATCTATTCTATACTATGAAATTTAATGAATTTATTGGTATCCAAGAGGATGCTGTATCCGAAGATAATTGTCGTAAAATTATTAGTTTTTTTGAGTCTAATAAAAACAGTCATACCTTAGGAGTTGTTTCTCCTATAGGTGATAACAAAACAAAGTCTATTGATTTTTCTACCAAGAAGTCAATAGACTTTTGTCGTATCTTTACTATGGAAGATTTGCCAGAGCAAATTATCACGGAGTGTTTTAAAAAATATATTCCAATTTACGAAAACAAATTTGATTCTTTAGATAAACTTGAAAGATGGCAAGTTTGTATGAATTATAATATACGAAAATATGAGCCTGGTATGGCATTTTATAAAGAACATTGTGAAGTGCATGGAACATCTGGGCAAACATCAAAAAGAATGCTAGTATGGATGCTATACTTAAATGATGTTCTCTCTGGAGGAGAAACATACTTTCGATATCAAGATCTAAAGGTGAGACCAGAAACGGGTAAATTTTTAATTTGGCCTCCTTATTGGACACACCCACATTACGGACTTCCTAGTGAAACAGAAACAAAATATATTGCAACAGGATGGTTTGAATTTGTATGAGATTTTTCAATATAAAAGAGAGAAACTTCTTCAGTATTATTTCTTATTTCTCTCACAATTTTGTTACAGAGTATGCAAATAAAATAAAAGACACGAAGTGGAATTTGTTTAAGTGGAAAGATCTCACTTTGATGAAAGATCCAATGACACTTTCAATTTATTTGCAGTTGTTGCAAGATGTTAAACCAAAGACCATACTTGAATTTGGAACATATGAAGGTGGTTCATCTCTTTGGATGAAGGACATGGCAAAATCTTTGGGTTTTGAGTGTGAAATTCATACCTTTGATATTGATGAGAATAAAGTAAAATTAACTCAAGATGATGATATAAACTTTTATTGTCTGGATAATTATGACATCAAAAAATTTGTCGTAGACAATAAAAATTTACTGAGTAACTTAGAGTCTCCAATACTTGTTGTTGAAGATTCTCACGAAAATGTGATGGAGTTACTAACAGAAATAGATCAATTTCTATCAAAGGATGATTACTTAATTGTTGAAGATACTATTGACGAGCAAAAATATCAACAGATGCTAGAATTTCTTGAAAATGATAAGTATGAGGTTGATACTTATTATTGTGATTTTTGGGGATATAATAATACCTGGAACTTTAACTCTTTTTTGAGGAAGAAATAATATGGAACTTTTTCCTCTTTTCTCAACGCCGATTTATAAAGCGCAATTACGTAATGATTTAGAAACAGTTAAGAAAACAGTATCCTCACTTGACTATTTCCCATATTCATCCCATAATGGGTACTGCAGCAATAATCAAAATATTTTAGAGTTAGAAGTCTTTTCTGATCTGAAGGAAACAATAGTAAGTCATATCCAGTATCTACTATTTTCCACATTAAATTTCAAAAGATTTGATTTCTATTTTCCAAACTCTTGGATCAATTTACACAAACCCAATAATTTTTCTCAAAGACATTTGCATCAAAATTCCTTCTATTCTGGTGTTTTATATCTAAATGTCCCTGAAGGAGATTCTGGAAAAATTACATTCCATCATCCAAATGAGATTCCTACATATTGTAGCAGTTCGTTGTCTCCAGAAGTCGTAGAATACAATTCTTTTAATTCAAAGGAATGGTTTTTTTCTCCAAAAGAAAATACCCTGCTTTTATTTCCGTCACACTTATCACACTCCGTGTCAACTAATAATACAAAATCTGATAGATTTTGTTTATCCTTTAATATCTTTTTGAAAGGATCTTTTGGTGAATTTACTAACCAACTAATTTTAAATTAATTATGTCAAAAACCATTAAAATTAATTATCATCAATATGACATATGGGAAGATATTTTAACTTCTAGTTTGGCACTTGATTTTGTTGGATTTGAACCAGAAACATTATTTCAAAACGCCTATAAAAAGTCTGTTTATTATCAATGTCCTGCCTGGGCTCATAAAGCGAAAAGAACTTATATTGTTAGATGTCCTGTTGACATAACACTTAAAGTGACTCCCCCAGATGATGAGTCTGGTGAAGGTTCTATTGAGTCAGAAAATCTAAATCAGATCAGATTTGATCGTTGGATATCGCCAACATTTGATGTTGAAAACTGGTGTAGGAAAGAAAAAGTTACACTACAATTCAATATGCCAAAATTTTTATTTTGGACTGATGAAAGAAATGTTTGGATGGAACAGTCTCCCTATCCACTAACTGCGGTCAAAAATAATATTTTATGTTTGAACGGTTGGTTTAATCTTTCCTCTTGGACTAGATCACTTAGTTTTGCGATGGATGTCGTNGATTACACTAAACCAATTGTTATTAAAAGAGGTGACCCTTTATATCAAGTAAGTTTCTATAGTAAAAACCTAGATGATAATTATAAGTTAGTTAAAAAAGAACCATCAGAAAAACTTCTGAGGGATATTAAAAAGAGAACTAAAGCTAAAAGTTATATTGGAAGGATAGGACACGATCAGGAAATGTTCAAAAACCAAAAAGGTAAATGTCCTGTAGAATTTCTCTGGAAAAGGGATGATTAAAAAACACAAGTTTAACTGTCCGGTGGTTGTTAAAAAACTACCGGATTATAAAAATGTCAACACAAAACTTCTTGAATATTTTGATACTTGTGACCACGAAGAAATAAAAAATCTTACCGTAACCGAGAATTATTATCCAGATTCTTTCAATAAACTGGATTTTTATAATAGTAGTGACTTTGATCGTCCTTGGGTTCAATTCTTTCTTCCATACTTAAAAAAAGAATTGAAAGAGATTGCAAATTTTTTATGGTATGATGATTTTATAGTAAACTGTATATGGTTTCAAGAATATTTGAGAGGTAATCATCACGGATGGCACATACACGGAGATAATTTTACTGGAGTTTATTATGTCAAATTTGATCTTAAAAAATCACCACCAACTGAAGTTGTAGATCCATATAATAATAAAATTGCGAAGAAGATGAATGTTGAATGTGGTGATCTTCTCTTGTTTCCAAGTTTTTTCATTCATCGTGCTCCAGTTGTTTTTGATGA
Organism: Candidatus Woesearchaeota archaeon; assembly: GCA_002686215.1. Next base: position 5,614 of record NZAU01000022.1, on the reverse strand, counting down.
CACAAAGAAAATTATTATTTCTTTCAATTTAAATATATCTAAACCATCCCTAGAATTATATGATTCAAAAAGAATATCCTATGGATTTTTTGACAATATAAAAAGCAAAATGGGATCTAAATACAACAGACTTTGACCTGATCTATAACTCATTATGGCGTATCAATCGCTTTGGTATTTCTCAAACCTTCCTGAAGAAATCGTAGATATCATTGAAAAAGATTTAGAGGTGAACTTCGATCCTCTGATGGCAGATTCTAAACTGCACGGTGATGCTTTGAATAAAGATAAGCGGAATTCACAAAATGCATGGATTCCCACTCATCATTGGGTTGGTGGTTTTATGTGGCACTATATCATGCGGGCAAATCGTGAGAATTTCTTGTATGATTTGACAAATATTGATGCAGAATCAATGCAATACACGAGATATGGTGTAGGTCAGTTCTATGGATGGCATAATGATGCTGGACTCTCTACACAGTACAAACCAGTTAGTCAGGGTAACCGGGGCACGGGACAGGAAAAAGTTCAAGATTTTGTCAATGAAAATTGTGAGTCGGTTCGTAAACTTTCTTTTGCAATGCAACTATCTGATCCTGATGACTATGAAGGAGGTAACGTTCAGTTTATTGATGAAGGTGGANACTCATATTTTGCACCTCGTCAACGTGGAACGATTATATTGTTTGACTCTCGCACACAGCACAGAGTGTTACCTGTAAAAAAAGGAGTCCGTAAATCCATTGTTGGTTGGACTGTTGGTCCCCGTTGGAAGTGAGGTAAATATGGATCAGATTGAGTTTCAAGAAAGATGTAATACGGGAACTGCCTGGACTCGCAATGAACAGTTTGAAAAGGATGGATATCTAGTTTATAAAAATCTTTGGGATCCTGAAGAACTTTTTTATCCAGTTCCTGAAGAACGTGGAATGATGAATTGGTGGGGTAAAAAGATGCATCAATTNACACACGAACTTAATGAGGCGCAAGTAGAAGGATCATTAGCACGTTATTGGCACCCTCAATATCGTTTGATTCACTCTGGTATCAAAGCTAAACTAGAGGAAAAAATTGGACGTAAGTTATATAATACTTACTACTATGATAGGTTTTATTTTCCTGGACAAGAATTAAAAAGACACGCTGATCGTGATGCCTGTGAAATTTCAGTAACTGTGCATATCAGTACNAATCTTGAAGANAAGGACGCTGACTGGCCTATTTGGATCAAAACTCCTGATACCTTCACTGATGAAAGTAAACAGGAAATTGATGTCCATGGAGAAAATCGTTCTGTGACTCTCAAACCTGGCGATGGCATGATCTATAAAGGTTGTGAACGACCACATTGGCGTGATCCTATGCCAACACCACGACGTAGAAAGAGAGATATTCTTTTATTCAGGAAACAAAAAGAATATTATTATCATCAAATATTCTTTCATTATGTCCTTGCTGATGGACAACGTGCCCACTGTGCATGGGACAGAGCGAGATAATAAATATACCAGCAGATAAATAACTAGAAAGGCAATAGAATGTCTAGAATATCAGATTTAGCTGGTTTTACTACCGCATTATCAACAACTGAAGACTTGAGTGTTGGTATTATTACGGCATCAACCTTTAGTGGTGATGGTTCTGGACTGACTGGTGTTGCCAGCACAGATAATATACAAACTGCGACTTCCGCAAAGTTTTTAAGTAACGTCAACGTAAGTGGCATTACGACTTTAACCACTTTACAAGTTACAGGTTTAACTACTGTTGGTGTTGTTACTGGTGGAACCTCTATTTCAGCAGGTGTCTACTATGGTGATGGTAGTGCGCTAACAGGAATTGACGCATCTACATTAAAGTCTGGAAGCGATGTAAAAGCACAAGCAGTATCTACTGGTGTTAATATTACTGGTAACCTTGTCGCAACAGGAAATGTAAGTCTTGGTGGTACTTTAACTTATCAAGATGTCACCAACATGGATGTGTTGGGCATTGGTACTTTCCAACAGGGCATACAAGTTCTTGCTAACGGCGCTAACGTCACCGGCATTGTCACTGTTGGTTTATCGACTATCAAGAGTGGAGAGATAGAGGTTGTTGGCGTGGTTACCGCCACGACGGTAAAAGCAGGTTCTGCTATTTCAATAACTGATGGTGCTGTATCTGCAACAAGGTTCCATGGTTCTGGTGCTGACTTAACAGGAATATCAGCCACACCTGTTATAGGAACTGATACATCTTCACCAGAAAATACATTTGTGTTCCTTGACTTGGATAATGCTCAAGATCATAAACTAATAGCATCTGGCATCACCACTATTTCATGCACTGGTGGTAAAGAGGGAGACTCGCACACCGTTAGAATAACAAACTCAGGTATCACAACCATAGGTTTCACAACAGCATTTTTATTCCCCTCTGGTGCTTCACCTAGTATGCCCACAGCAAGTGGTGCATTGAGTTTAATATCTTTCACAATTAACAAAGCAGGAACAGCAGGAACAGAACTGTTCACAGGTGCTTCTGTAAACTTTAGCTGAGGAGAATAGATAAATGGGAGTTCCAATTCCTCAACCGGCATCAGCATCTGTTGACAGTGCATCTGGTGCTCAGGTTATAAAAGGTAGTCTTTTGTTTAATGGTAGTAATCAGTATCTAAGCAGAAATTTTGGTACGGGTGGTGATAGAAGAAGATGGACCTGGAGTGCTTGGGTAAAAAGGCATACGTTTGGTGCTTCAAATTATGGATTGTTTAGTTACGATCCAGGGGGCAACGGTAGTTTTATAAGATTTTCCGATGATGGTGGTGGAGATACTTTAAGGTGGTTTAGTGATTATAATAGTAGAAGTTTAGTAACAGAGGGTCAATTTAGAGATCCTTCTTCATGGTATCATATTGTTATTGCTGTTGACACATCAAACGGATCGGATACACCTGGCGGTGCGGCGTCATTAAATGAAAGAGATAGAGTAAAAAGATATATTAATGGTGTCTTGCAAGTTAATAATGCATCCGCTACATTTCCTGATAAAAATGAAAATCAAGATTTAAATCAATCTGGTAATCATTCTCTGGGAAGAATTCAGGCATCAAACTATGGTCCTGTTTCCATGTCAAATGTCTATTTTATATCAGGAAGACAACTTGAACCCGAAGAATTTGGTTTCACCGATCCACTTACAGGAATTTGGAGACCTAAAAAGTTTAATATAAGAGATGAAAATAATCCTAATGATGGATCAACTTGGAGTAATGGCGTTACTTTAGGAGCAGGCAGTTTTCTTGAACCAGCGAGTAAAGCTTTTGACGGAAACCTCCTCACTAGTGCTGCACCATATGACACATCTGGAGGAGGAGGTGCTAATCCATCAATAACCTGTAGTTTCACATCATTTGGTGGGATCCCCTTTAAGAGATCTGTAAGAGTTTTTAGGAGTAATGGACAAGCTAATAACCACACCATTAGTTTTAATGGTGGAACTCCTGTCAATCATCCTTGGTTTCAGTGGTTCACTGTCGCTACTGGTCCTGGAACGTTAAATTCTTTACAGAGTGTCAACAATAATAGCTCTAATACAACCGGAATTGCAGCAATCGAAGTTGACGGTTACGTTCTTATAGATGGAACTGTAAATAACTCCTTCTATCTGCCGATGGAAAACCAAGATGACTTTGAGAAAGATAAATCTGGTAATGGAAATGACTGGACTAAAAATAATTTCAGTGGAACTGAAACTGATCCAGATGTTTTAAAAGACTCTCCATCTGGTGCAGCATTTAGTGGAGCACCAACATCGGGTATTACTACTACAAGTTCTGCACCTTCAAATTATTGTACTTGGAATCCTTTTAATAGAACCTCCACAGCTATTACTGTATCTGAGGGCAATTTAAAGGCTCAGTTAGGTTCAACAGGTCATGTAATGATCACTGGCACCATGTCTATGCCTAAAGGAAGTGGGAAATATTACTGGGAGATTGTGACTGCGGGTTGGAATACTGGTAATCAAGGACCAGTGATCGGTGTTGTTGGCGATACTCATAAGATTGCTGACCAAGCCGGTGGTTCTCCGTCGATATTGTATAGGGCTGAAGGCGTAATTTATGTAGATGGAAGCAGTGCTGTTTCGGGTCAAACAACTTTCACAACTAACGATGTAATTGGTGTTGCATTGAATTTAGATGACAACACCATCACATGGTATAAAAATGGTAGCCAATTATATCAATATACATCGGTTAGTTCTTCAGTAAACTCATGGCTTCCTGCTTGGAAAGATTCAGACAGTGGCGGTAATGCAGTTGCAAACTGGGGTCAAAAACCCTTCAAGTATGCACCACCTGAGGGTTTCAAAAGTGTAAGTAGTAGTGGCACTAAACCTGAAACTGTTATTTCAGATCCCAGTATATATGTGGGAGTGACAACTTATCAAGGCGTAGCCGGTGGTAGACAACAAGATGAAACTCTTTCTTTCACTCCAGATCTCGTCTGGGTAAAGAACAGATCTACTGGAGAAGACTCTAAAATTTATGATACTGTTAGAGGAAAAAGTGGTGATAATTTCGAGAACATAGAATCCAATACAACCGCATCAAGTCAGGGCGAAAGTGGAGCTATACAAGAAATGCTTCCTGGTGGATTTTACGCTACTGGAGGTGGACACGTTAATTCTGCTGGTGTACCCTTTGTCGCATATATGTGGAGAGCTGGTGGTGGAAATACACTAGGATCATCTGGAAATGAATTTTGGGTTGATGGAAAAAATTATGCAAGTGCTGCTGCGGCAGGATTAGATGATGGATCCATTACTCCTAGTGCTGCATCAGTTGGAACCAAGCAAGGATTTTCTATTATAAAGTGGTTAGGAGTCAACAATGCTACTCCGCAAACTATTAGCCATGGTTTAACAAACCAAACTCCTAGGTTTATTTTGATTAAAAACATGGATCAAACTTACAACTGGTTTTGTTATCACGCAGGTGTAGACGATACCGCCCCAGAAGATTATTACCTGCGTTTGAACACTAACGATTCAAGAGCTGATTCAGATGCTGCTTGGAATGATACTGCTCCAACAACCACGGTAGTTTCCCTCAACAATGATGGTAGCGTTCAAAGACTAAATGATGATTTTATTATGTACTGTTGGGCTGATGTCCCCGGACTACAAAAATTTGGGCGATATAAAACTAACGGTGATGGATCCGGTGGTGGTAGTGAAGACGGTCCCTATGTAGAACTGGGTTTTCGTCCTGCAATGATTCTTTTTAAGGGTTCTTCTTATGGATCTGACTGGACATGGATTGACGATAGAAGATGTAGAGTAAATTATAATGATGTAGCATATAGAGCGAACTATCAATATGGTGATCTTGGAAATACAAGAGGTGGTGTAGGAAGTTCTTCACAACCTGAGAACTATGCTGTTGACTTCTTATCAAATGGATTTAAGATTCGTGCAAGTGCTGGAAGTCTTAACTATCAAACCACTAATACAGTTACATATGCAGCATGGGCAAAATCACCATTCTCTGATTTGTATGGTGGAGGTGCCAATGCACGCTAACCTAAATAACTAAAAAAATAGTGGTATAATGTCACAGAAGAAG
>NZAU01000021.1 GCA_002686215.1 Candidatus Woesearchaeota archaeon | reverse complement strand
ACCATTCACAATCAATTTTCCCTTGTCACCAAGTCTATTTGCAAGTTCATGTTCACACATATCTCTCAGACATACAATGTCTTCAAGTTCCATTTTCTTGATATGTTCCAAGTGGACTTCAATATGTCCAGTGATATTCAATGCTCTTTCTTTTTCAAGCATTGCCATAATACCTGGCATCCCTGAAGGTATTGGATTACCTTCATACATCACCACTTCTCCCACATTTGCGCGAGTTCCATAATTATTATTCAAATATTCTTCAGAATACATGATTGAATTTTTATCCATCTGAATTGTTCCTTTTTTGAATTTCTGCCATAACTATTAATGCATTTTGATTTGCTTGTGCTCTGTCAGAATAATCTTCAAGTCTGTCTCTCTCTTTTATTAACTCTTCGTACAACTCTCTCAAGTCTTCTATGAGCCAACCACCATAATCTATTTGCATAATACTCCTATTATATCATGTAAATTATGTTTGTCAAGAAAAGAAGTCCATGATTGTAGACTTTTTCTCGTAATCCCAGCCAATCTTTTCAAGGATACCCTTCATTGGGTCAAGAAAAGACTTCTCAAACTGCCTGTCATAATCTATGTATTCTTCTAAATTAAACTCTTTTGGCAAAGTTGTCAACATGGCAATTGCAGAATCTCCACTAGGATTTGGTTCTTTGAGGTAAGTGTATTTGATTTTCTCGCCCTCTTGAATTATTGGATACTTCTTTGTCAGTTTGTTTTTCTTCAACATCATATTGTAAATCAAAGACCCTTTGACATGCAATGGTGTTGACTTACGATAGATTGTGACNGAATCTTGATACTTTGAAAGACCCTTTACAGACCTTGGAAAAGATACCTCTTCTGCAGAAAGAGATTTGAACTGACCTTTGAACTTCTCAATATATTCTATAACATCATCTTCNGTTCCATTCACAACAATCTTAAATGCTTTCTTCAGAGCATTTCTACANTGTTCTGGTGTAGAAGATTTGACTGCCTCGATACCCATGATTTNNAGTTTAGGTTCCTCATACTGTACACCTTCAGAATTNTGGACNTTCAGAATATAGTGTTTCTTNCCTGTCCANATTCCNACATCAGCAAGAACCTCTCTCTTCATCACCATCTTTTGTTGGAATGCATTGATNTATTCTGCCAGTTCACCATAACAGTCATCAATCACTTTTTGAATTTTACCATCACAAACTGTATCGAGAAACTTTATCACTTTATCTGTATCAGTCAGNCCTACTTTCTCAACCATGGCCTCCATAGTNACATAAAGGGAATCTGTATCTGAAGCCAGAACATAATCCTTGTCTTCAGTTTCCAAGACTTTATTNAGATATTGATTAACTGCCCTCTCGGCCCATCGGATAGAAAGTTGACCTGCAACAGAAACTGCCTCAGCATTTCTCACATCATAATATCGAAACCATTGATTGCCGAGTGCACCATAAGCAGAGTTTAGAGCAATTTTCAGATTAATCTGCATGTTGTGATANTGTGCCAACTTNTTTGGGTCNGCAGACCTACCTTTCTTCTGTTCCTCAATCATCATCTTCTTGTACTTGACTCTATCGGTATACATNTTCTCCATCAAGGCNGGNAGAAACCCCTGTTTCTTACGAGTATACAACGAACCATTTGGCGTCATTGTCATNTTCTGGTCTTTAAGAAANTGNGTATCTATTTCTCCCTCAAGAAGTGCNTCAACCATNTTNTCTCTTGGATACATTTTGAGAAGTGTCTCAGGAGAGATGTTGTATTGCATGATAAGATGTGGATACAGACTGTTCAAGTCAAAACTACAAACCCACTTATGGCGACCAAGTTGTGGTTCTTTGACATAGGCACCTTCATATGCCTCAGACTTCTGTTCGTGTTTCTTTGGTGGGATTACAATCTTTTGTTCTCTAAGATGATTGTAAATGATACAGTCCCACATTTTCACAGGCGAGAATACATCATTGAAATTACACTTGGCCATATATGCCAGTGAAATAATCATCTCCATGAGTTTCATCTTCTCTTCTAGTCTCTCTACAAGAATCACATCGTGTACATTGTAGTCAACAAACTTTTGAAAATTTGTTTTATACAATTCATGAAGAGTTGATGCTTCTGAATAGTCTAATTTCTTCTCACCTAGTTCTGCATAGGCAATGTGATTCAGAGAATAAGATTCTTGATTGACATAGGTAAACTTTTTGTAGGCATCCATGTAATCAATACTTGAAATGCCGACAAGTTCATAGACTTGATGTTTTCGATTACCAACAAGTGTTACCTCATTCTCTTTGAACCAACCCCAAGGTGATAGTTTGTTGGCATACTTTTCTCCAAGAATCCTAATGATACGATTCATCAGATAAGGAATATCAAAGAAACGAGAGTTCCAACCAGTGACAATATCTGGATAGTTTGAGGCCCAGTCATCAATAAAAGACTTCAAAAGTTGTTCTTCATTTGGACAGTTGATGTATCTTACGCCAGGACTTGGATTGTATTCCCCACACCCATAAACTTTGAAGTCATCACCAATCTTGATTGAGATGGCAAGAACCTCTTCGTTAGCACGTCTGATGTCTGGAAACCCATACTCAGAACTACATTCAATATCAATAAAGGCAACTCTTATCTTGGAAAGTTCATAATCAACCAGGCCAGGATAGTTGTCAGAAATGAAAGAATACTGAAAACCCTCAATACCAAAAACATCGCCAGGATATTCTCTCATTGCCTGTCGAGTGTCTTTCATTGGCCCCCATTTCACAGGAGATACCATTTTGCCGTCTAGGGTTTTCCATTGGGATTGTTTTTGTGCGGTAACATATAGGGTAGGTTCGTAGTGAATCTTTCTTCTTATAGATTCACCACGTTCATCAATGCCTCTCAGAGCAATGTAGTTTCCAAGAGACTGTACGTTAGTGTAGAACATTAGTAATATTTTTGATAGGGGATTTCTAACTTGTCAAAGACATTATAACACCATTTGATCTGCTTGTCAACCCAAGTTCGTTTGGATTGAAACAGACCAATGGTGAATAAAGATTGGAGATATATTTTTAGGACTAGCCCAATCAGAAAATAAGACCCTGCTTGTATTGAGTTTTTCCATTTACTCTTAAAGCGGTCATAATCTTCTGGCGATTTGAACCATCTTTTTTGAAACTGCAATGTACCCATCCGCTATTAGGTTTTCCTTTAGTGTAGAATTCCAAAATTAGCTGGTCAAAATCGAGTTCCTTACTAATCCAAGTAGCAACTTCTCCATTTGGTGTACCCAGCTGTTCAAAGTCTGCTGCTTCTCCAAAACAATGTTGACTTGTTTTAGATCCGCCTACCTTACCATTGAGTTGTGGTGATCTGTAACCACTATTGACAGTTATCACTCCGAACTTTTCTCTGACAGGCTGAAGCACGTGATGAGTGAGAACTGTGAGATTTACAATTTCTTCCACACCTGGCTCATTACTAATACCTAATCTGTCTGCCGTTGAACTCTTTGTAAGTTCACTCAGCCAAAAGTTCTGTGATAACCTCATAAGTCTCCTAAAATTCTTAAAGGAGATGTTCGTTTGTATGGGTCATCATCCAGACCTAACTGGTTTTTACCTTCTTCAACCCACATCTTGTCAACTTCTCCATCTTTTACAGTCATGGCATATCTCCAACTCCTATAACCAAAACCCTGAGCTGGTTTATGTACCAACATATCCATCCCTTCAGTAAATTTACCATCACCATCGGGAATCAGTTTAACTTTTTCTATACCTAATTCTTTACCCCATGCGTTCATGACAAATGCATCGTTGACACACATACAGTAAATTTCGTCTATACCTTTTGCAATAATTTCATCGTAAAGTTCTTCCAACCTTGGAAGATGTTGCTTGGTTCATATAGGTGTAAATGCACCAGGCAACGAAAGTAACAATACGTTTTTACCTGCAAAATAATCATCAGTGGTTTTATCTACCCACTCATCATTTTCTCTGGTCTTAAATACTTTTTGTGGAACTCTCATGTAATCACCTCAAGTTTTTGTGTATTCGGATCAAATCTGACTTTGACTGTCATCTCAATCGGTAACAGTTTGCCGTCTTTCATTTTCACAGGAAGTTTACCCTCAACTGCTCCCATCAATGCATCTTTAGCATTATCGAAAGCATGGTCTGGGTCTTCCTTGATAATTTTATCTAATTCCTTCCTTTGTTTATCTGGAAGAACATCATCTATCATCTTTTCAACATGGTCTTTTGCCAAGTCTTGTGCTTTATCAACTACAAGTCCAGCGACCACGTTGAATAACATACCAGCCAATGGTAACATAATTATCCTTTATTATAATTCTCCCAAGCTTCAATTGCACGTTGAGAGTTTGGTCTATGGTCCATATTAACAGATTTCAAAAATTGTTCTTTTGTCATCTTGCCAGATTCTTCTTTTAGAAGCTGTGGTTCTGGTGTAGGTTCTTCTTTGATGAGTTCTTCTTCCTCAAACATAACTTCTTTAAGCACTTTCTTTCCAGACTTAGCCATGTAATCTCCTAATTAATTACTTCTTGATTTTCAGGTTCAATCACTTCTTCATCTTCAGTAACTTCCTCTGTCCCAACTACTTTATTTAGGATTTCAGTTACCCACTCTGGACCTCTTTGTGTATCTGGAAAACCATCTTCTGATGCCCTCCAAAGAATCTCACCATCAATCTCAATTACTATGTCATCATCTGGAATTGAATGTCTTTCAACGTCTGATGGTTTACCTACAAGTTGTGGTTTGTGATTTGCAATACCTGCAGTGATTTGAATACCATGAGGAAATCCATATTGTTCATTCATAAAGATGCGAACTTTCCTACCATCTTCAAATGCAGGTGCTCTCATACTCTCAGGGATTTCCATATTTTGGAGTCCCTTACCAGTTGAAGTATCAAGCACTACACTATCGTCTTCTTCTGGTGAATCAAAATCTTGTTCTACCTTAACTGTTTTGTCCTCAGTATTTTCTTCGGTATCTACTTTAAATGTTTCTTCTGCCATTTTTATCTCCATAAAGGGGAGCTTTCGCTCCCCGCGTCATGATTAAGAACCAATAGGAATCAGCCTTGGCTTCTTCTCTTCTGGTATCACTTTCTCAAGGTCAATATTTAACATACCATCCTTGAGGTCCGCACCCTTTACAATAATATCATCGGAAAGAGTGAAAGAACGAGAGAATGCTCGTTTGGCAATTCCCTTGTGAACGAATGAATCATTTTTGGATTCACCTTCTTTGTCTTCGGTTGAACGTATAACCAATTTACCATCGGTCACTTCAACCTCTATGTCATCTTTTGAAAACCCTGCCAGGGCTACTTCTATGACATACTGAACTTCGTTCAGTTTCCGAATGTTATATGGTGGATACCCCGAATCGCGAGTAGAGTCCATATCAAAAAAACGATCAAAGAATGTGTCAAACCCAACTGTGAGTCCCATCATTTTTTGAAAGTCTTGGGGTGTAAACGCGGAGTGTCGTGCTAGTACCATAATGCCTCCTTATAAAGCGAGGTTAATAATAAACTCATCCTGAAGCACACAGCGACGAGTCTGTTAAGTGAGGTTTCCACTATGGACAACCTCAATCGCGAAACCCTTCTCCCTTGAAGAAGTGTTCACAACGATGCCTAAAAATTATCCAAAATAATTCGGTAAGAGAGTCGGCTCCATAATTACCAACTCCTTTAACTAATAATTTGTATTTTGTTTCCATAATATATATCCTTTGAAAAAAAGGGTGAGGTGGGTAGTAGGATTCGGCGTACCTACAACATCGGGGAACGAACTTCCGTAGCTTTTTACCCTCTGCACCAGAACCTCCACTGGTATGTGGAATGTGACCCCCTTCTGTTACCAGAAGGGTAGCCTCGGCACCATCCGTGAACTGTCTCACTCAAGCCGCTCTCGTGGCTTGTATTATGAGTATACCCAAGGTCCGTCAACCTTTTGTTCACCCTTTATTCTAGTATAACATATTTATACGATTTGTCAAGTATCTGGATTACTTCTTTGAGTAAATACCCCAAAGTACCCAAACAGCAACTAATCCTACAAGGCCTTCTGCACCGAGTTGTTTTACCAACCCAACTACTGAACCAACGATGTCAAGGCCCAAGAATGGAACAGCTGCTCCAAAGATAACTTGAAGTACTACTCCGAGTGCAATTACTGCTAATCCTAGTTCTGTAATAGAACGAATCCAGCCTAAAACTTTATCTACCATGTTTTTCTCCTTTATTTGCCGGTTGAACCGAAACCACCATATCTATCTGTCTTTTGACTTGGTGGTTCTTTGATTTCTTCAAATTCATGATAAATCTTTTCTACCAGTTCAGCCTGACAAATCCTATCTCCATGTTTAATATGTTTAGGAGCTTGAGATATGCTGGTTAACATTACAAAAACTGGCTCAACATAATCAGAATCAATCACACCTTCACAATTTGTGAGGTAAATACCATCTTTCCATGCCAAACCAGACCGCGAGTGAAGTCTCACGGAATAACCTTCTGGAATATCCAGAATTAATCCTGTTGGAACCATAACTCGTTCCATACAGAATAGTTCTATTGAATCATTTTTTACACTTCTCTCAATAGTTCTATTTAGTGTATCTTGATTTACTTTATACATAGAACCACTAGGTAACCATGCATGTAAATCAAAACATGCCGATCCATCTGTTGCAAAAACAGGATCGGGAACATTAGGATCTAATTTGTAATAATTTAATTTAGGTTTGCTCTTCGCCATCTTCAGTCCTTTTACTTCCAATATTATATTTTGCA
>NZAU01000147.1 GCA_002686215.1 Candidatus Woesearchaeota archaeon | reverse complement strand
ACACGAGCATCCTTGATATATTTTTTAGCAAGAGAATATACATCTTCTAATGCACGGTAATCACGGATGAATCCACCCAAGATCATGATACCGAAAATGTAACCCATATAGAGTTCATTTTTTAAGATAGATTCAAACATAATTAAAGTTAATTACCATACGATATTCAGCATCAGTTGTTGTAGTTCCTGTATGCCTTGTGTGATTAGGAAAGGTGACAAATCGATTAGCAACTGAATGTACTTTCGTACCATCTTCAAACAATGTATATCCGTTACAAGTATTCATGTAGAGGATAGATGTTTGCAAGTAAGGACGATCATCAGCATCAGTAACATCGATATGCATACCGTGCTCAACCAATTTGTCCGATCCAATAATTAAATTTGCTTTTGCTTTCAATAAAGCATACGGTTGGATAACCTGTAAGACAGGATACAATAGTTCGATGCTATTGTCAACAGGTGCTAGACGTTCATAAAACATATGAACCATCTGTACATTACGTTGATGATTGTTATCGTTGTCATCAACAATCTTGGACATATTCCAAGGAAAGAATGCATTAGTCATTGTTCTTGCAATGTGCCCGAACTGATCGGGCGGCAAGAAATCATCAATAATCTTCATCGTTGAATCACAAGAATATAAACACCGTTCCACCAATCATCTGCATCTTCAGGTGTTTCAGTTGTGATCAATCTCTTGTACACAACATTCTTATCTTTAGCAAATTCATCAGTTGCTGCTACTACACCATCAAAGTTTGCATCATCAACTACCAGTACATATGATGCATCTGCTTGATCATGAATATGTTGCAGGTTAGGAATCATAAACTTTGGTTCATTCTCTGCATCATAGAAGATAACATTGGGAGGATATTCAGGATTGAATCGTGTCTCTGCCAGTGGTCTCATCACCAAACCAATAGCACAATCACCACCTGCTTTCTTGTAGTCATTGAAGTTTTTGACAAACTGTTCAGCAGGATCTTCTACTTCATAATCTTTACGAAGTTCTTTACGCATAGGTGTAACTGCTGCGTTGGCAAAGTCATCAATAGCGTATGCTTTTACGTTGTCGTTACGCATAACAGCAGCAAACAATGTGCTACCCATATAACAACCAACGTCAGCATATACTGTGCCACGTTCATTGCAAAGATTGTTCAACAAATGTCTTACCTTCGTAGAAGATAGACCAGTGATATTGAAATCTTTAGGATCAAAGTTTGAATTGTTATCCGTGGCACCATCGATGGCACGAATGACACGATCTACAAGAGGATTCATCTTCTCACGCTTTTGTTTCTTTAATTTAGACTCTACCACAGACTCACAATAATTACAATCCCAGCAATCAAACTTACAGGTCTTGATCTTATCTCTCCAGATGTTGATTGGTGCATCGGGAACGTCAAGATCTACCATATATTTACTGAACTCAGGGAACATGATTTCATCATCATTATCCCATCGTTCGATAATATCCATTGATTCTCTTAGACGCAATGCATTCTCTCTACCGTGCAGTTTGAATACATCAATGCCATTGTCCAAATACCACTGCCAATCTTCTCTCCACGGTGGTAGATTTGCTGCCTTCAATTCTGTTGCAGGATCATATTCATCCCAACGTGAACACGAGATACGACTGATCTCACTGTTAAAGTATTGAGGTTCTGTACCTGTGCGTGTAGAGTTATATTGATAATGCTCAGGCATAATAGGACAACCACCCCAGCATTTTTCGTTCACAAGTAACGAATACAATATAGGATTGCCTTTGTCTGCACAGTATTGCTTTGCATCATTCAGTCTCTTAAATGCATCACGATCACGCATAATATCACGATCGAGATTGATATAATAGAATCCAGCACTAGCAAGACTGACAATCTCGTTAGGTTTGACTACCTCACGCAAGATTGTATTCTTGATCTTTAGTTCAGGATATTCTTTCTGAATCTGTCCTGTCAGCACCCAAGATGTATGAGGCAAAGTAACAGTCCTAACACCAGCATCATACAGAAACTTAAAGTTCTGAATCCATAGGTCTAAGTTCTTTTGATCTGGACGTACCCAGATGTTATTGAACGTTGCAGACAGAGGAATATCTGTTGCTTCAGAGATTGCCAGAGCATTTGTTGCTGCTGCCTGTGCGCTTTTAGTTGTACGAAAAGTATCCCCCATAGCATCTTGCATGAATGGGGGCATCCTAGATGTGAAGTACAGATCGTAAATCAGATGCTTATATTTCTTGAGGAAAGGTATAAACTCCCCTTCAAGATAATCAGGATCCAGTTTCGGGTTTATCGGAAGACTGAAGACTTCTTTGGTCAATATTGTGTGAGACATAATCTGTGAAAACTCCAGCGGTATCAAACATTTCAGCGGGGCGTCCTTCTAACATACCCTCAACTTTATTTTCTGCCGCTTCTTTGAACTTACCAATAGAATGGTTCATAGCAGTAGAATATGTAAGAGCAAGATCAGTTACCGCTGCCTGATCTTCAGGAGTCATTTGCAGCATACTTTCTAAGTTACCTGCTTGAATCCTACCAGTAGTTAGCAGGTCGATCGCAGACTGTTTTGCCATACGAGCAATCCAATACTTATGCTCCTCAAACTCAACAATCTCAGGATCATCAAACTGTTTGATAAACTCTTCGACTGGAACATCTCCTGCGCGTTGTTTAATAATACGCATAAAACCTTCAATCTCTGATTTAGATTGCTTCAGTTTATTCTTCCAGATCTGACTATCAAGATACAAGATCTCTAGTTGACATTCCAGATCTTTACGTTGAAACTCATCTTCCTCATTCTCAATCTCATGTTTGATGCGTGCAATATCATTCAAGTTTCTTTTGTATTGCACAGTAACTTTCTGCACGGCATTTGTTCGTGCTTGAAGTTCCATAATTGCCTGACGCATTTGACGCCAAGGTGTTACATGAGAATTAACAACATAATATGTGTTTTGGAAGTCACTCTGACCAAAGGGCACTTTCTCTGCCCAATCCATCAAAGACTTATCAAAATTCTCTAGTCCTTCCCAAGGATCAATATCCTTGAGATCTTCTAATACTTTGTAAATGTTGTAGTTATCAGAACTTGAGTCCGTAGACGAGAGGTTCTTTTCTGACAATGAGTCCATCTCCATTTAATTCACATCGGTTGTAATCTAAACATAATTCGCCTGGCATTGCCAAACCGAAATAATCTTCAAGGAAGACATTCATGTCTGCCATATTAACACAGTCATTCAACTTACCGATTACGGTCTGTTCACCAACTGCAAGATCGAAGAGTTTCCCCTTCCATTCTTTTTGTTTCTCTATCACTTTAGCAGCAAATTCACTGGTTGTCAAACCACGAATGGATGCTAGTCTGTCAATCAAACTAACTGCTGTTGTATCATCTTGAAGATATGCTTGAGACTCAGCAAGTTGGTCACCCCAAGTTGCATCCTCAAGTACACTGTATTTAGTGCGTAGAGTGTTATATCTTTTTTCGTAAACTTCTTGTACTTTCAGGCGTAGAACTGCCTTCATAAAAGGAATAGTGTAGTTGGTGACAATCTCTCTGTCAACATCTACTTTATCCTTTTGAGTTGTACCTTCTTCATTCTCACCATACTCAGACTGTTGACTTCTATACTCACCCCAGTATTTGTGACCAAAGGTAGCAGTCTTTGAATCAATTCTCAAGTGATTAATATGTTGAGGAATATAATCAAAATACTCATCAGCAAGATGAAAATATTCCAACCCCAACTGTGTACCAAGTTTCTCTCCCCATACTGCTACTTGGGGATATTTCTCAGCATCGAGAACAATAACGTCGTTAGTATTTGCCATCAGTAGTTAGGGATATTTGTGCCGTAGTCATATACTCTAGTGCCAGCGTCGTTGACACCAGAGATAGAAGATGAAGATGAACAGTGAGCAGAACTCATGCCAGCGTGACCTGTTGGAGGTGAAGAACCGCCGAGGTTGTTGTAAGAGTCAGTCATATAGTTCACTTTGAAAGTATTATTGTTCTGGGAACCATTGTAGTTACCCAAGCAATAACCTTTTCTCATACCCATTTCAAAGTTTTCCTCACCCATATTACCGAAGTTCAAACCTCTTGTCTGAAGTCCAGTTGTATCATCAACACGCTGATTACCGTTCTGGTTGTTGTTACCAGTACCAACGTACATATGTCCCAACATTGAACCTAGAATCTTCTTCCATCCGTCACCACCAGGACCATTATCCCAAGTAACCCAAGTTTCAGTTCTCCAGACAAATCCTTGACGTGTGCCAGAACGCTTATACCAACCTTTCAGTCTTGCGTTACCACCGTGTGTGGGGTCTTCACCACCATCAGCGTGATTAGGTGGGAAACCAGATGTTCTCATAACCTCAGTTTTGAGGTTCATAGAGTCAGTTCTAGCATTACCACCACCAATCAGATAAGAATAACCGCCAGCATGTTCGTGATCTTGGAAGGAACCCATCGATGCTCTGTTGACAGTCATATCCCACTGGTTTTGGTGTGTGATACCTGCTTCAGTTGTCATACTGAAACCAGAAGTATAGTTGGAAGAACCTCTATAGGTGTTCTCCATGGAGTGGAACCAGTGTCTGTTATCTGAGAAAGATCCTGCCATATAAGCACCAGATCTATCCAGAGTATCACCAAGGTTTGTAGAAGTATCAGTAGAGTGAACTGTACGGTTTACATTTCTCCAAGGTGCGCCAGATTTGTATCCGCCACCAACATAACCGTGTGTCCAAATTCTTGCAATCGCCCAACCATTTGTGCCAGTCTGTGACCAGAAAGCATTTGTACCATCAGAAGAAAGTACAGCACCTTCAGAATAATCAGCACTATATCTATCAGCAGATTGTGTTGGAATTCCACCTGCACCACCTGCACCAGCAATAGGACCCCACTGCAATGCAGCAGCGTCTTCGTCATACGAATACCCTTCAAAGGTTCGATCGGTGCTATTGTACCTGAACATGCCCTCGATAGGACTACCAGGTCTCTGTGCTGTGCTACCTACAGGCATCACAACCGCGTCAGTGGTAGCAATATCTAAGGAAGAACGAGGTGTGGTGGTATTAATGCCAACTTCATTGTTTGCACTGTCAACGTAAAGTGTGCCAGTATCGAAGTTGAAGTTACCACTGGATTCCAACTGAATAGAAGCGGTTCCACCGCCACCACTCAGAGAAATTATTCTGTCAACATTTAATTGAGACATTACAGTTCTGATTCCTTCGTATTATTTATGCTTTAATGAGAACTACCCCTCTCTTCAGGTATGTATCTTCGTTTCCACTATCCTGATCAGAGTGAATAACACAATGGAAAGGATCACTGACTTGTGTTCCAATATCAATCGTGTACCATTGATTACCTGTGTATGAGTTAGGTTCAGTATTACCGCTGCTATCACCAGGGCGAGGATCAAAGTTTCTTACATATTCTGAAGTATAACTTGAACCCTGTCTACTGAAGCAAGAGTAGCGATTTCCAAGGAATCCGCTAGGATTGTTACCTTGTCCTCTATGTGTAGGATATGTTCCAGCAGTTGATGGGCAAGAGTTACCATCATTATTACTGATAGCAGTGAAATATGTAAAGATGTGCTGACTATTACCAATACCATTATTATCACGCATGATAGTCAGACCGTCACCAACACCACCAAGACCTAAGAAAGATCTACCGTTTACACCATCATTAGAATAGTAATTGTAGAGATGGAACTTGAATTTTACATAACGATAGGCAAGACCACGATTGGAGAATGATGCATATTTGTAATCACTACCGCCTGCATTTCTATAGTAACCATATGTACCATTGTTTGCCCAGTTTCCTTCGGGTGTTAATGTTCCTTGACCATCAAGTTCTCTGCCAGTTAATGCNCTAGCGTTTTGGAGGAAAGCATTAGCACCACCACCCCAGTTAGCAACCATAATATAATATGGATGCGAAAGCAGTGGAACGAAGTATTGTCTTGCTGTGCCATCTAAATTCATCCAATATAAACCGTCAGTATTTTGTCCAGCATCATACAATGCTTGAACACTTGTAACCGCTGTTTGTTCTGTAGCACCATTATTTACAGCACTGCCACTAATAAAGTTTTGCCAAGNAGNTCCATCGTAAAATTCTAATGAACCAGTTTCAGTATTATATCTCAACATTCCAGCAACAGGAGTTGATGGTCTCTGTGCATTAGTACCAGCAGGGACAGAGAATTGACCACCACTTGCCATCTCNATGGTGCCACTAACTTGNAAGTTATCACTAGAATCTACTTGAATAGTAAAATTCTGATCAGATAATGCTCTAAGTTCGTCTACTCTAATAGTGCTCATGTTTCTCCTTATTTTACAAAGATCCAACCATTAAAGGGATAGCGAGTTGTACCATTCCAGCGGAAACCGCCAGCAGCACAGTTTCTATCCCCACTGTTGCTTTGATTGTTAGTGTAACAACCGAATCCGATTGCAGAGTCGTTAGAGTTACATTCGTTTTCGTTGTTCATAGTAATACCAAATCTCATAGCAGATGCATTAGAGTCAGTTCTATTGAAACCTACTCTATTACAGTGAGGTTGGTTATCCCAGTTATTTCTATTGATGCCTACATTGTGAATCCAAGCAAGCATTGTTTCTCTTGATTCAGAGTAATTGGACTGACCACCAGTAAATGCCGCTCTAGCAGTTACACTGCTTCGTGATACTTTAGGTAACCAGTTCTTTGCATTACCCATTGCAAAGATAAATCCTTCTTGCAATTGATAACCATAATATCCTCTGTTTAGAGCATCACCACCATTCAAGTTTTGACACTCANNTTCATTCACAGTTGAACTAGCGTTCCANCTAGAACCAACATATGACCATGGATTACTTGTATCAGCAGGTGATGCAGGAATCTTACCTACAAGCATATATCCACCCTGATCCATCAAACAATATACTTGATATGCACCAGATCCATGATTGATCCAGTAGATACCATCAGGAGATCCAGGTGCTGCTTGTAGAATTGCAGCGGGAGATGATGCCGCTGTTGCTGATGTCAACCCAAGAGAAGATACTGAACCACCTCCACCACCAGTGGTAGAGTATTGTGTCCATCCACTACCATTATAGATTTCTAATTTCAGATCGGTGGTATTCCAACGAAAATAACCAGCACCAGGTGATGCAGGTCGTTCAGCAGTTGTNCCTGCTGGTAACTGAAATGCACCTGTACTGGTNTTATATAAAGCACCTTCAATTCTAAGGATATGACCAGTNGGCACAGTNCATTGACCCAAAGTTTGGGGAATGCCACCAAGACCACTGATCGATAGTTTGCTCATTTTACGAGTTACTTTCTTTTATTTATTAGCGCCCACTAGGATACTCTTCTACCCAAGCGGTAACAATATATTTATCGCCATCCAAAGGAGGGTTTCCACGATGTGTCCAGGGCCAATCACACGGGAAGATTACAAACTTACCTGCCTTTGGTTTGATTCTACAATGCTGATAGAGAAACTCTGTCTCACCACCATCAAAGTCATCATTGAGATATAACATCGTCACCAACTTACGATATGGTGCATTAGATGTAGACTCGAAATGCCATTGGTGATAACCTTCACCAGGAGANGTTTTCTGCAANTTACANAACGTGTGCTGATACTTTCTGTTNAGCAGAATATCATATCTGTTTGCATATTGATTCAATGCAATATCTGTCACCATATTCCATGTTTGATATACTTCACGGGACAGACTATCGTGAAAGTATTCAGTAGGAAGTTCGTGTAGAAAAACTTGTTTATCAGCGGCACCTGTCGCAGGAAACTGTCGTTTGACTGTTAGACCATTACCATTGATAAAATTGAAGTATTCAATGATCTGTTTGCAATCTAGATTAGTGTCAAACTCAGAGATAAAGTTGTCGTGATGTACGACGTTAGTCAGATTCATTACCAGTATTTCAGAGGACAGTGAAAGAATGAGAATCTTGCTTTTACAGCAAGAACACACCCACACTTATTACATATGCCGATGGGATTCTTATGCTCACACCCATTGCATATATTAATTCTTTTTTGGTACAAAGTCAAGTCAGGTGCATCGCCTTCTTCGACGATCAACTTAGCATCATTAGTCATGATAATTTAATTTAAGATCTAGCAACCCAAGTGTTGCCGTCAAACATTTCAATGGAATTAGTTGTTGTGTTCCATCTTAGCATACCTTGCTTAGGATGGTTACCATTAGGACGACCCGCAAACCCATCAGTAGTATCAGATGGTAGAGGCATATACGATTGTCCAGTCACAAGTAACTGACTATTAACGTCTATACTACTGTCTGCGTGTACAGTTATTCTATAGTTTGGAAAATTACCTTCGAGATTTGCTGCGTTTAACTTTCCCATTATCTAACACTCCAAGCACCACCCGATTCAACAGTAACAGTGAAACCGCTTGCAATAGTGATAGGACCTGCACTCATGCCGTTAGCAAATTCTGGACCAGCAGTAGGNCCTACTGTGAGGTTTTCACTGATTGTTGTTGCATTTGTTCGGACAATACTCTTATCACCAAGAGAAGGACCACCACCAGAGACTGATGCCCAACCTGCACTACCAGTTCCATCATCTGCCTTGTAGATTTCAGCAGCATCTTCAGAAGTATTAAAACGCATTGTACCAACTGACACACCAGTAGGTCTCTGTGCTGTAGTACCAGCAGGTAATCTAAAGACAGAGTTTGTGTTCAGGAATGATAGAGTTGTGATAATTGCTTCTGTGCTAGTAGAAATCTGATTTCCACTAATTTTTGAAAGTGCCATAGCAGTGCGGTATTCTCCTTAAGTATTTAGATAGGCAGTTCTAAAATATGGACGGTATCACTTGCAAGTGGTGCATCACCAGAACTAAAGACAATGTTTGAACCGTTGGAATCAACTGTATAGTTTGTTCCAGCAATTTGTGCAACACCGTTCAAGAATACCAGAACAGAATCATCAGTATGCTGAATACCACCACTATAGGTAGTAATAGCAAACGTGAGAGTTGTTCCGTCACCAGTGTAAGACTTAGTGATATACTTATCGGAACCAACACCACCTCGTCCAGTAACAACCAAGTCACCATCTACTTTGGCGTTGCCGAGGATGCCAACACGGAAACCAGATGTAGCAGCAGTACCAATACCAATATGTTGCTCCCCAGAGAAAGCAGCAATATCAATGTCTCCAGTATCCGTGAGACCAAACTCGTGCCATGTTCCATTGTAATATATCCAACCAAGCGACTTACCAGGTGACCAATTGATNTTNTAAACAAGATCACCATCAGNAGGCGTANNGTATCCNGTGANANTANTAAAATCNGGTTGTCCATTNGCATCNTCNGGTGCNANTAAGGTTTGCTTAATTACCGTGCCATCNTGNTTNNAGTANGNAANCTTNTTCGCTTGNANGTTATTAGTGAAGGTAGTAAGTCCTTGGAANGTNACAGGACCAGCNAANATAGATTCNAACTGGTTAGATGCACCACCGATAACNGTNAGTTTGTCGGTAAGNACCAACTCAGAGAATGTCTNAATNGTNGTNTTCTCTTCACCAACAACATTCAACTGTGCAATATCTTCGTTAGTGATCTGACCTGTAACAGGGTTGATAACCTGGTTACCAATAAACAGGTCACCGTTAGAGTTAAGACCAGAGTAGAAAGAAACTCCACCCTCCTCTTTAATTGACTGCGAGAACTTAATCTGATCAGAACTCAGAGTTTCCACCTGCGTCTGAGGGAAGGCGGTGGAGTAGTTACCAGGACCGAAACCAAGATACTCAAATGTATGGTTACCAGAACGCAAGATACTGTGCCTCCTGAACTCAACGTTGATAGGCGCAACAGTTCCATCATTGTTTTCGCGGATGTTGATCTTTCTGGTTTCTTCATCACCAGCACGGGCGGTTAGTTGAACATTAGACAGTCTCTTGTTAACAGAGTCATAGTTAGGTGTAGTACCTGGTTGTGTCCAACCAGAGTCAGTTAGCAGGAACTCAATCGCTTCCTTAGTGATAGATCTCTTAGGATCATTATTTGGTGTAGGTGTAGCACCGTCAGTTGCTTTTACGAGACCGATAGTTTCATTGTCAGCGACGGATACTGCAGCATCAGGGTCAGCAACAGGGTTGTCTCTGTCAAACGTAGGATAGACTTCGTTGACGTTTTGAGAGAACTTCCTGTCATCGAAATTAGAAGTTGTAGGTGCAATAGATGCACAAAGCAGGGTAATGTAGTAGATTCCATCAGCAACACCTCTCTCGAATTCTTGAACTACTTCAATATCATAGATGTAGAATGCACGTTGAAGATTGTAGTTGGTTGTGTCACTATTCAGAGGTTGCATGACGTAACCAGAGATAGGATCACGAGGCAGGGGATTAGTCTTATCCTTGTCGATTACATAGCGAACACGGAATGTTCTATCTTGTAAGTCGCGAGGGTCAGGAATCCTCTTAATGAACGTTGTAGGAGTGAAGTTTACGTTGTTGTATTGAGCGTTGGTAGATAAAGTTGTGTAGATACCATTTTCATTGGAGTCTACATTAAGATACCAACCGCCAACCTCTGTGTTACCATTGATTGTATAGGTAGCACTATCATACTGAATAGGAGATCCAGTTGTACCTGCTGCTTTGTTAGAAACATCAGGACCATAAGGTGAAATCTTTGCAGTATGGACAGACGATACAGTTGCACCGTTAGCAACCAACAATACATTCAGTTTGTCTGGTACAGCGTCAACACCTGTGCCATCTTGACGTGCTCCAATAGCGAAACCCTGAACCTTTGTTGTTGGAGGAGATGCTTGAGTAGTGTATCCATAGAGGTAAAGTCTTGTTCCAGGCGTACCACCCTGACCAGCAAGTGCAGAGTTGATAACCTTGGTACGTTGAATATCAACGTTTACCCAGTTGACTGATGTCTCTTCACCGAAGATAACATTGGTATCAACTGCGTTTGTGTTGTTAGCAGAGAGTGTTACAACACGAGTGTTTACATTGACAGAAACAACAGTAGCACCAGCAGCAATATTAGTACCACTGATGTTCATACCTTCAATAACACCATTGACGCTACCATCGTTAGCGAGAGTGATGTTAGGTGAACCAGTTGCNCCTGTTGCAGTNGTNGANATNACATTNAGTGCNTTNGGTGGAATGATATGAGTCAATGCACCTGCTTTATCTTTCGAGAATGCTTTTGCTTTGAAACCTGCTGANCTAAGAGCAGTGTTACCAAAGTTAGAGTTACTGTTCGTAATCGACATGTCACCACCGCTCAATGCAGTGAAGTGACCGAAGTATCCCACAGCGAACACCGAAACCGCCTGAATGAAGGAGTCATTAGAACACTTAATGTGCTCGTGTCCCCAACCCTTACGATACTCAGCAAAACCATCCAGGTGAGCACCATCACCAGCAGTTGCTACGTCATAGTTACCAGTAGAAGCGTTATATCTTACAAATGCTCTATCATCTTTTTGCAGTGACAGACCAGTAAACTGCGCCACAACCATCGATTTGAAACCAGTTGCCTTACTGCCATCAGCGTGCATACCGTTCATACCCCACACCGATCTCAGTGACAGGTTGAACGCATAAGGAGATGCAGAGTCAACAGTATCAATCTCAGTCTTAACAGTAATGTTAGAACCAACAGCATTACCAGTCGGTACAGATGCTAATTGGTATGTAAATGTTGAACCAGTCGGTGTCGAAGTGACGGTGAAAGATCCGTTGAAAACTGTTGCATCAACTTCGGAGTTCGATCCAGTTGATCCAGTAACACCACTAACGTTGATGTTAACACCAACGGAAAATCCATGGTCTCTGGGGTTATCAAACTCGTCAACAGTGACTGCCGTTGCTGTCTGACCATTTCTTGTGATCTGAAGGACTCTG
>NZAU01000002.1 GCA_002686215.1 Candidatus Woesearchaeota archaeon | reverse complement strand
ACACATCATTGTTGGTGAGTATGAAGACGCTGTGCAACGAATTAGAAGAGAGCGTATATCTTTTCCCAGACTTTATTCCCATTCGCTTTGACGAAGATATGGGACAGTGGTGGATCAAGGACGAGATGATTCCTGATCTACCACATTTTTATGTTCTACATGAAAATATAGAAGAACCAAAGAATTGGTATAAGAAGAAGTATAAGTTCAATCCTGATGATGGATGGCGTTTCAATCCTGACTGGGATGGTGAGGACATGGAACTGAAAAGAAATTTTCACAGAAAACTGAATAAAATGTTGAAAGTTTTTTATAGAAAAAAACTTCTCACGAAGAAGGAAATGAATGACCTGTTCAACACTGAGGCTGACCTGTTATGAGTCGTTTTGGGACAAAAGAGATTCTCAACTATTGGGCAGGAACAGATCAATTTCTAGATTATAATTTCATCCCNGGTGTACAAACTGAAACCATGGGACGTGAAGAGTTCTATGCTGATTTCATGTGTTCNAGTGTNTATNCATGGAGTGAATATCTGCCNAGTAAACTNNCAAANCATAANAAATANGTNCANNTAGGTGCGTCACCATTCNTGTATGCTGATGCACTTGTGCCGCGTCAAGAAAGGCAAGGAACCTGTATCTTTCTACCNAAAATTGACGTTGCAACAGGTGTAGATTTCAATAGATTTGAATATGAGGCAGTTAGATTTTTGGTAGAAAATGCACCACAACCTGTTGTTGCGTTGGCACCAGCAGAACAAAAAGATGATTGGTGGTATGCATTTTATCATGAGGGATTGAAAAATCTCCACATCATGACTATTTGGAATGATCCTGGTATTGAAGAATGGCAACTTGGACTTGCTACTTTACTAGGAAGATTCAAAGCAATCTATTTCCCGATGTTTACATCTGCCACNATGTATGCATATTATAGTGGGGCACACGTTAGATATTATGATGCTGGTGACATCTATTTCAAGAACAATCTAAGTGCAGTTGAATCATATGCAGAACTAGAAGATGTTCACACTCAGTTTGAGNATTTGTGGATTGATTGTGCGGATGATCGTGATATTATTATGAGCATGGTTAAGTTGTTCCTGTGCCCGCACAAAAGAGAGACACCGGATCAACTGTTAGAGTCACTCTACATGTTAAACTTTCAATCAAACCTGTTGACAGAAAAGTATGGTAGACACTGGGATGATTGGTTCTATGGTAACTCAACAGGACANATTATCCCTGACGCTGTTCCATTGCCACTCTATACAAAAGAAGAAGCAATGAAAAAACTAGAAGCAAAATGCAAAGTTTATGATAATATGGATTATCACCCCTTGGTTAAAAAATTGATCCCACAATTATGACTGTCACCTGTATTATTCCTGCACGAATGAGTTCATCTCGTTTCCCAGGTAAACCACTCAGGAGNATTCTGGGTAGAGAACTTGTGCTGCGTGTGTGTGACATTGCAAAAGAATCTAAACTGATTGATAACATTGTTGTCGCAACAGAAGACTGGGAGATTCATAACTGTGTCACCAAAGCAGGTTATGAGTCTATGATGACACCAAAGTATAACTCATGCACACATAGAGTTGCCAAAGCTGCACAACAAATAGAAGCAGATTANTATGTAAACTTGCAAGGTGATGAACCATGTGTCACAGCAGAGATGGTGGATGACATTATCAAATTTGCTGTGGAAGGTAAGCATAAAATGGTGCAGGCAGTTTATGATATGGAGTTTGATGACATTGAGAACGTTGACATTGTGAAAGCAGTGGTAAATAATGGACAGGTGATTAACTTAACAAGAGTGCCTGAGATTATGTGTGACAATCTCAAAGGTATGTCAGGCATCTATGTTTATGATCGTCCTACCATTACTAACTTTTTTGATTATGATTTAGGTCTAGTTGAAGCATGGAAAGGACTTGACACTTTTGGTTTTATTGGTAAAGTTCCTGTGGTGCCGTTTACACTACCATATCGGACTCATGGTGTAGATAGACCAACAGATATTCATGTCGTGGAGGCAAAACTATCATGAAATACGTTGTTGACATAGATGGTACAATCTGTGAACACCGTGATAGACCAANNTTTGGAAAAGGAAGANTATTTCATAGTCGCATTGCAAAAATGAANGCACTATTTGATCATGGGCATGAGGTGATATATTATACTGCCCGTGGTATGGGTGAATTTGATCAAGATATAGCAAAAGCGAACGAAAAGTGGTATAATTATACCCATGAACAACTCACGTCGTGGGGTTGTAGATTTACACAACTTATTATTGGTAAATACTCAGGAGACATTTACATNGATGACAAGGCACTCAACAGTGACGATTTCTTCAACAATAATTGATGCTGTAAAGCGATCATCTTCGATCGCAGTGATTGGTAACGGTGGCAATCTTGCCATNGCAAAACATGCTGCCAGTGATATGTCACGGCATTTNNNTAAGTTNTGCTTCGCACCAGAATGTATTCACATGTCCGCGTTGGGTGGTGATGAACGCTGGCATGAAAAATGGATCGATCAATATGCAGCAGGAGCAGCAGATCTGTTGATTGGTATCACCACCAGGATTGATTCTCCGATTGCAAAAGCCTTACAATTCAGAAATGCTTTCATATTTGCACCACAAAAGCACTCACTTGTGCCCACTGTGGTAGTTGATAAGAAAACATTTCATGAGTTTGAAGTAGAAACNCTGTGGCAATTTTATATGTTGATGGAAAAGTGTGGAGCAGAGTTGCCATCCATAAATAACTAGAAACTAACTGTGTGCGATGTCAAGAGCAAGAGAATTAGCAAAACTTGGCAACACTGATGCGATTGGCATTGATGGCGTTGATCTAAGAGCAGGATCAGTCACCAAAGGTACAACGTTAGATGTTGCTAGTGATGTCAAAGTTGTCGGTGTTGTTACTGCTGCAAACTTTTTTGGAGAGGGATCTGGTTTAACTGGTCTCACTGCTGTTGGTTCCGGTGTTACCGTCCTGAGAGATGATAACTCGATTGGTGGTGCCAGTAAAATCAATTTTGATAATACTTTTACAGTAACTGATCTGTCATCAGGTATCACCACCATCAGATCTGGTGTGACTACTGCTGACCCCAGATCTGCAACACTAACTGTTGCTGGAATCACTACACTTGCAGGGACAAAACTAACAGGTGTCACGACTGCATCTAATCAAGTAAACTTAGAGAATACTAATGTAACCAGCGGTATTCTTACCGTTTCAGGTCAAACTATACTTTCTAACGTAAATGTAACCAGTGGCATTGCTACTGTTGCGGGACAAACTACGCTGTCCAATCTCAACGTAAGTGGTGTCACAACTGCTGGTATTGTAACTGTAAATAATAACCTGTTCTCTGCTAATAGTACGTTATCTGGGATAACAACAATCACTGAACTGAATCTACTTACAGATTTGGAGATTGCAGGATTTAGTACCATCTCAAATGGTGGTTTAGATGTTGTTGGTGTTGTAACTGCATCATCGTATCGTGGTGATGGTTCTCAACTTACTGGCATTTCTGGTGTTGGAGTTGGTACTACTAACGTAAGAACTAGCAGTCTAGTTGTTTCTGGTCTTTCTACTTTTAATGATGATGTTACTCTGGATGGAGGAAATCTTACCTTCGAGTCACAAGGCGATCAACTAAAATTTAGCACTGCGGCATCCAACCCTGCTTCGGGTGGTTGTATTGAAATTAAAACCAGTGCTACAAGCACTGCAACAATTAAGGGAAGTGCAAATCAATTATTAATTTTTAATGATGATAACTCATCAAACTCTATTGATTTAAGAGCAGCGACATATAGTGTTAAAGATAATGATGCTGAATATTATGCGTTGTTCAACCAGGGTCAAGTAAGACTATATCATGCTACTGCTCATGGCGGCATCAGTGAACAGAAATTTGAAACTGATCCAGGTGGTGTAAAGATCACTGGTGTCTGCACAGCAACATCATTTTCAGGATCTGGAAGTGGTCTGACAGGGCTAAATATTCCAGCAGGTTTTAATGAACTTGACGCCGCACTTTTTAACTAAATAACTCTAAAAGCATATACCAATGGGACTTAAAAGAACTAAATTACTGGGTGTTCAGTCAATTACTGGTATTAATACCGTTGGTATCTTGACGGTTGGAACNACCCAAACTGCTGGTGGAGTTGGAATTGCATCCACCTCATANNTTCGTGGTGTGATTATGCACAACACGGGGTTAGGNACTGCAACCTCTTCNTTGTATNTGTATCCAAACGGAGANAGTAATATTACAGTCGGTCAGACGGCATATAGATTNGCAAGAGTAGATATTGNNTCAAACGAAACGTTCTTCTTTGAACCCAATTATCCAATTGTGTTGGCTGATGGAGAGAAGATTATTGTAGAAATTACAAAACCATCAGACACAGTTGGAGGATTAGGTGTTGGTACGATAATGAACTACCAAGTTCTTGGCGACACTGACATTTGAGGTGATTAGAAATGGGAGTAAAATCATCACAACCTAGAAGTCCTAATCTTAACAAGACAGACGGACACCTTGTAGAATATTTTAGACAGAGTTTTGGTGCCGGTGGAGGAGGAACTAATACTTCACCAACTGCACTCGGAGTGACTGCATCCGGGGGTATCATTAATGATTACACTTCTGGAAGCGATGTTTACAGAGCACACATCTTTACCTCATCTGGTGAATTTGATGTAACAGCACTAATAGAACAAGACCCAGAAGTTGAATATCTTGTCGTCGCTGGCGGTGGTGGTGGTGGTTCTCATAGTACATCAGGTGGTGGTGGTGCCGGAGGTGTTCGTACAAATTTAGACGGACATCCCTATGCAACCACAGCACCTTTTCCAGTTTCAGTTGCAACTTATACTGTTACTGTTGGTGGTGGTGGAAATGGTGGTCTCGTCACTGCCAGCGGCACCAGCGGATCAAAAGGTGCAAACTCATATTTTGGACCACCATCCACACCAGCAGGAATAGAATCAGAAGGTGGTGGATATGGAGCAAAGGATACAGCTGATGGTGGACCTGGTGGTTCTGGTGGTGGTGCCGGTGGTTCGTCAGGAGGTACATACTCTGGTGGTGCAACAGTAGCAGTATCAACACCATCTCCTTGGCCTGGACCATCAACACAAGGTTTTGCTGGCGGAGATGGGAAAAGTCCTCCATCAAGCCCATATACCGCTGGTGGTGGCGGTGGTGCATCAGCCGCAGGCACGCAGGGTACTGCAAATGCTGGACCTGGTGGAAATGGTGTTCAGATATTAATTGCTGGACCAGCAGCAGTAGATCAACCAATTGGGACACCAGGAACTAATCCAGGACGTGGATACTTTGGTGGTGGTGGTGGCGCAGCATCATCCACATATGGTGGAACAAACGGAACTGGTGGTGAAGGTGGTGGTGGTGCTGGTGGCACCGTTGCTGGTGATGGAACATATGCGACTGGTGGCGGTGGCGGCGGCGGAACAGGTCCCACATCTCCATCTGGAACTGGTGGTCACGGCGGTTCTGGTATTGTTGTAGTTCGTTATAAGATTGGGACTATACAAACTGCAAAAGCAACTGGTGGTGCAGTTAGTTTCTATGGTGACAAGACAATTCATACCTTTACAAATAGTGGATCTTTCATAGCACCAGCATCATTTAACGAAACCGTAGAATATGTTATAGTCGGTGGTGGCGGTGGTGGAAGCGATGCAACTTCCGGTGGAATTAGACATGGTGGAGGTGGCGGTGCTGGTGGATATAGAACCGGCACAACACCAGTATCAAATACAACTATTACTGTTCAAGTTGGTGCAGGTGGTAGGGGGGGACAAACACCTTTTGCAACACCTGCACAAGGCAGTAATGGAGGAGACTCTTATTTTGGAACACCAATAACATCAGCAGGTGGTGGCGGCGGTGGTCGTGAAGCAACTGATGGTAATGATGGTGGATCTGGTGGTGGAGGTGGATATGTTAATGGTAATGGACAAGGTGGTGCTGGAAATACTCCACCAGTAAGTCCATCCCAAGGTAATCCTGGCGGTGACGGAGCTCCTGGTCCAGGAGGTCAGGATGTTGGTGGCGGCGGCGGTGGTGGTGCCGGTGCTCCTGGAACAGCTGGTGCCTCAGGTGCAGGTGGAGCTGGTGGTGTTGGCGTTCAAATACCGACAACATTCCGAGATCCCGCATCTAGTGTTGGAACTCCTGGTCCAGGTCCTTCAACATATTGGGTTGCTGGTGGTGGTGCCGGATCGAAAAGAACGACTGGTGNTGAANCTGGTGGAGCTGGTGGTGGAGGTCCAAACGCATCCGTAGCAGCTGCACAAGCGNCTCAATCCACAGGCGGTGGTGGTGGTGGTGATGCAGGTTCTGGTGGTTCCGGTATCGTCCTTATCGCCTATCCCACTTGATAAATATCGAAAGGATTGCTATAATCCTAAATATCTAAACAAACAACTAGTCAAAGATAAAAGATGGCTCATTTTGCACAATTAGATTCAAACAATGTNGTAACCCAAGTCATTGTTGTGAGCAACGATGACACATCCGATT
>NZAU01000146.1 GCA_002686215.1 Candidatus Woesearchaeota archaeon | reverse complement strand
GAAGATAAGTTTTGTTCTTATCAAACAATATTAGATGAACAAGATTATGTNGTTTACTTGTTTAATCAAAGAAATAAAGAAATGTTAAATGAAGGCTGGTATGCAAAATATTTTAAAAGCAATATCTAAAATAGTTGGTAATGAAATTACCGAAGATATGGATTTGCTTAAATTAATAGGCAAGATATCTAATAANGAAGATATTAAATCTATTGTCAATTCTGTAAACTCAAATCAAAACATGAGTAAAGAATGGTTAGTAGAAAATATGTCAGANAGATTAGAGTCTATTGTAGAAAATCCAAAAGTATGNGTAGCNGCAGGNTGGTATGGCATGTTAGCAGATAAGATGAGAGATTTTACAAATAACAAAGTTGTATCATTTGACATTGACCCTAAATGTGCTAAGTATGGCAAAATCATGTACCCTAAAGTATCATTTAAAACAGCAGATATAAAAGATTTTCATGCTGGTCAATATGATGTTTTAATGTGTACCTCTTGTGAACATATTAGTGATGAAACATTAAATAAATTTTTAAGAACAAGAAAAGAACAGAGTTTAGTTGTATTGCAAAGTAATAATTATTTTGGTTTAGATGAACATATAAATTGTAAGAATAGTTTGAAAGAGTTTATTGATTCATTGACTTATGCAGTACCGTCAGCTAAAATAAACATTCTAAATAGTTCAGAAAAAAGAATAAACGATAAGTTTGACCGATATATGGTTATAGGATATTAATGAAATACGACCTAGAATTAATTAAAAAAGAATTATCTACANTACCAGATTATGATAATCAATTGTATCTACAAGGCGATACGCCTGATATGATACCAGATGAACCAATAGAAAATTACTTATTGGTAGACCAGACAGAAAAAGATTTTTGGGTACCTTTATTTGATATACCATATATTAATTCTATATTAAAAGAACATGACCTTGTAAGAACAAGGATTATGAAAATGAAACCNAAAACATGTTACTATTGGCACCATGATAAAACAAAAAGGTTGCACATACCGGTGTTTACACATGAACATTGTTTTTTATTACTAGATAATGAAAGGGTGCATTTACCAGCTGATGGTACGGCATATGTAGTTGATACGACACAAAATCATACTGCTTTAAATTGTTCAAAGATTGACCGTATTCATATAGTTGGCGCATTTAAATAATGTACGACATAGTTATTACTTCTTTGCCAGGAATGGACAAAGATAAACCAGCACCAGGTCCTGCCTTTCTAAAAGGATTTTTAGAGCCATTAGGTTATAAAGTAAAAGTTATTGATGGCAACCAACTAGATGATTTAGAAAGAATACATTTAGAAATATCTCAATATGATTTTAANTGGTTAGGTATATCAGTATTTTCTTATTTACAAAAAGATGACGCATTAAAACTTGCTGAAGAATATGATAATGTATTATTTGGTGGTTCTGGTGTTGATATAAATTGGCCTAGAAAAAATTATATTGTAGGTGAGGGNGAGTATGCCTTACTAGAGTTTTTAAAAGGCAATTTAGATTATCCTGGTATTAATGGTAATCAACCTAAACAAATTGAAAATATAGAAGATTTACCACCACCTGATTATTCAGATGTAATGCACAAACATAANTATGANACAGCAATTATATCTGGTTCAAGAGGTTGTGTAAGAAAGTGTACCTTTTGTGATGTAATGACAATATGGCCAAAATACAAATGGAAAACTGGTAAAAAAATTGCTGATGATATGCATGAGGTGGCAAATAAAACCGGTTTAAAGAAAATAGGTTTTTCTGATTCACTTGTCAATGGTTCAATGAAACACTTTAGAGATATGTGTTCAGAGTTAGCAAAGAGAGAAAAGAAAGTACAATGGAACGGTCAGTTTATAGTTAGAGGTGCAAAAACTTTTTCTAGTGAAGACTTTGATAATTTAGCAAACTCTGGTTGTAATGGTTTAACAATGGGAATAGAATCTGGTAGTGAAGCTGTTAGAGACCACATGAGAAAAAAATTCTCAAATGAAGATATAGAATACTTTGTAACTAATCTAGGTGATAGAAATATTAANATGAAGTTTCTATTAATTGTAGGTTATCCAACAGAAACCGAAGAAGACTTTGAGATGACTTTAGAGATGTTAAGAAAGTATGGCAAATACTCTCATTTAATTAGTGTTTCTCCTCATATGATGTTAACTTATGAAAATACACCATTAGATTTAGAACATAGAGAATTATATGATGACCATGGCTTTCATTGGAAAAATGAAATATCAGATTATGATATAAGATATAAAAGATTTGTAAAAGTGTTTGAGGTAGGTAAAGAAATGGGTTACAACTTCAATCAACATGCATTAGAAAAAATAGAGAAGTTTAATGTTCAATACCAAAGTTAGAAACATAGANTTTGAATTAACAAATAGATGTAANGCAGGTTGCCCTTTGTGTTCTAGGACAGGAACAAATAAAGGTGGTCTATCTGATAGTGTTTATAATAGTGGTTGGAAAGATTTATCTAAAGAAGTTCATCATCATGTAATTGATAGTTTAAGAAAAGACCATGATATTGAATCAAT
Source organism: Candidatus Woesearchaeota archaeon (assembly GCA_002686215.1). The sequence goes on along the minus strand of NZAU01000146.1, from coordinate 4,358 downwards.
TGATTATGGTGGTTGTTATGGCGACCCTTTAATGCACCCTAAAGTTTTAGAATTGTTACAATATGGNGAGGGTATCTATCAAGAAGTTCAAACAAATGCTTCTTTACAAACAGACAAGTTTTGGAAGTCAGTTGCAAANATTGATAAGTTAAGAATGTGGTTCCATTTAGATGGTCTTGAAGANACTAACCACATTTATAGACGATATACAGATTGGTCTAAAATAGAAAGAAATGCCAAAACATTTTTAGACGCTGGTGGTAAAGGTAGTTGGGTGTTTATTGTATTTAAACATAATGAACATCAAGTAGATGAAGCTAGAGAGTTATCTAAAAAATGGGGTTTTGATGAGTTTATNATTAAGAAGACATCAAGAAAGTTTGAAAACGGTAAACATAAAACATCTGTACAAGTTAGAACACCACATGGTTTAGAAACGATATCTTATGAGGCACCTACAAATCCAGAATATCAAGCCGAGTCTGTACAAAATTCTGTTGTAACTGAAATACCAATAGATTGTTATTCTGAAAAGAGAGGTACATTTTATATTAGTTGCGAAGATAAAATATACCCTTGTTGNGTTCTAGGTAAAGAGGGTTTTAAAAACAATCATATTGANAGAATACAAGATAAAGTATTTGATTATATAGATTATGATATAACAATTAATCCTGATAACAATAAGTTTAATGATTTAGTTCAAAAGTATAATGACAGAGAACAAATATACAGATTAAACTGGCAAGAAAGAAAGTTTAAACATTGTATAGAGAGATGTGGTAGAGATGTTACATGTCAAAANATACACTTGCCATTAGGCGAAGGCTCTAAAAAAGATTTTGATGGTTGGGAAGGACCTCACAATAAAAGAAATATTTAAAATATCTTCTTAAATCCTAAAGTAAATGTACGACCTGTTTGATTGTAACCGTCTGGTCTTTGATAGTATGTATCATCTATATTATTAATTTTACCAAAGAATGTTAGATTGTCTTTGTTGTATTCATAACCTATATCAATTAATCCAACCCAATTCATTTCTACTTTTTTATAAGTAGCACTATCAATATCTAAATGTTTACCATAATAGTTATAGTCTAAAAACCAATTNCCATATTTTACATTTGTTGTATTAGTCCATTTTGGTTTTCTAACTATTTCATCACCGTTACCGTCTTCAGCTATAATAAATGCAGTATTGTTCTCTATTTTTATATTGCCTATATCTTGATATAATGCTAGTTCAATACCTTTTCTTTCACTAGTTTTTGTATCATTGACATAGGTACTATTTTCATATTTTAATAAGTTGTCAATATCAGTTTTAAAGAAAACAATATCACCATTACTCCAACGATAACCAATCTCGTAAGTTTTACTTTCTTCAGGTATNAAGTTTTCATTACCTAGAAATCCCCAATTATCTTTACCATACATCTCATANACGGTAGGTGCTTTATATCCTGTTGCATAACTTAATCTAACACCATTATTNTCAGCGCCTATTCTATATGTAAATTGNTTGTCAAAAGTATTAGGTGTATCATATCTAAAACCAATATGTGTTTGTACACCATTTAATAAAGTTTGGTCTAAATTATAGAAGTAACCATTATTAGTTCTTGTTTTATCAACATCACTAACATAACCAGAAATATTAGTATCAAATTCAATATCAGAATATTCATATTCAGTTCCTAGTGTATGGCTTTTATTATCAGCATTAATTGTTTTCTTTGCAAGTAAAGTTGTTGTATCATTTAAATAAGTATCAATTGTNCCTTTATCATTATAAACTCTATTGTGATTAGTATGATTTATTGTATATTCTTCNTTTTTATTTTGTAANGACAAATAATAATTATTAAACTTCCAATCNGCCGTATAATCAGTATAGTCTGTTGATTTATCTAAATTAGATTTATTGTTTGTTTCTATTATATTTGATTTTAAAGTATAGTTGTTTAAGTAAGTTTCAGTTTGAAAGATATAGTTTCTATTTTTTANACTATCTTTTTCATCACCATTTACAACTGATATACCATCACTTGTTTCATTTTCTATTCTTAAATCTATTAAAGTATTTTCTATTACTTTACCTAGTTTTATAGTTTGAGTATTTGTNTTATTAGAACCAGTTGAAACACTTATACTATTTTCATCCGTNGGATAAGTTATCATATTGATTGTACCACCAATAGAGTTAGCACCATACAAACTTCCCATAGGACCTTTTATGACTTCTATTCTTTCAACACCTAAAAAACTATGTTGACTTAAATCATCTGAGCCACCTGGTGTTGAGTGGTCTTTGATTGCAATACCATTTAANGTAATTAGTGTGTGATTAGAGTTTGTGCCTCTTAAAAATATTGAAGACATCTGACCGTCTGGTCCAGATTGTACCATGTTAACTGACGGTAAAGTTTTTATTTCTTCAGGTTCAATTACATCATAAGAATAAGTTTTGTAACTTAAATCGTTTGATGTTCTAAATGCGTAAATTGTAATNTCTAGTTCAGCTAATGCTTTGAACGGTATGAGTAATACAANTANGGTAAAAAATAATTTAAACATAATCTTCCTACGACAACACATATCAAAGTTGACACTAATAAATTAAAGTCAAAAGGTATTGCCATTATATAAGTGTTAATAAGATTTCCGCCATAGACATACCAGACGAAAAAGTTGATTACTAGGTGCCAGATAAATACACCTGTAAAAGTTGTTAATATATCATTGTTTAGATATTTGCTTAATATTACAAANAAGATTAAACAAGAATATATTGGTAACATTAGTGAATGAAAACCAAGAAAGTAATCTTTCACTAACATNAGTAAAATAGGTATTAGATATTGTAAATATTGATTTCTAGTNANACTAGGTAATAATATAGCAATAGCAAAAATTGGTGTAATATTCATTGATTTATTTATATCATAATTGGATAAAAAAGTCAATGGCCAGGCGTATAAATAGTAATAAGGAGTAATATTATGGATTCAGTATTAATAGATGGCAAAAATTATGAGGTGTCTAAATTAAGTCCAGAGCTACAGAATTACTTGACGGTAAGACAAGAAATTCAGTTATCTAGGATTAGACACACCATTGAGTTAGAAAANATTGATGTTCTAACTGCTCACTATAACAAAAAAATTGCAGAATTAATAAAAAAAGAAGTACCAGAAGAGAACAAATAGATGGCCGCTATAGCAAACTTGTCAATAGACCAAGGCGCAACATTTAATTCAGATGTTACCGTCAAAGACGCAAACGGTAACGCATTTAACTTGACAGGTTATACAGCGTCTGCCAAAATGGCCAAGGGTTATTCATCTACAAGAACAAGAACAACAATCTCTTGTACCGTAAGTGGTGACCCCACAACAGGCATAGTTACAATGTCATTAACAGCCGACCAAACCAATAGTTTGGAAGAGGGTCGTTATGTTTATGATTTAGAAATTTTACAGACTTCCTCTAGTACAATAACAAGGGTTATTGAGGGTATAATTACCGTCAGACCATCTGTTACAACTTAATTCTATTATTTTTTTCTTATAAATATACAAAAGGAGAGATTAAATGGCAGATATATCAGCTACCGTTGGTAAAAGTAACAGCACAACAGCTAGTATAAATGTTAACACTAGTGGTAGTCCACANAATGTATCTGTAGCCTTGCCTTCGGCTCAGGCTGCTCAAAATAGTTCTCTTCAACTTAAATTGCTAGGTGATGTTGATACAACTTCTTTATCTGATGGTGCAATTTTACAATATAGGTCAAGCGACGCTAAGTTTGTTGCTAGAACAGAAATAGTAACGACAACAGGTACATTGACACTTAACGCAGGAGCTTTTTAATAAATGGCAACGGTAATACAGATAAAAAGAAGTTCGGGAACTACAGCACCGGCAACATTAAAACTTGGTGAATTAGCTTATACTCATGGAACAGGTACACAAGGAAATTTAGGAGATAGATTATTCATAGGTGAGGGTGGCGTTGACGGTAACGGTGACGCAAATAATATTACCGTAATTGGCGGCCAATATTTTTCTGACTTATTAGACCATGTGCCAGGTGTTGCAACAGCAAACTCAGCATTACTTTTAGATTCAAACAAAGCAGTAGATGAAATCATAGTTGGTACAGACGCTTCTGCTGGTGGTCAAATTAAACTACAAGAAGGTACTAACAACGGAACAAATTTAGTTGGACTAAAAGCTCCTAACGCATTAGCAAACACAATAGTTTTCACATTACCAGGTGGTGATGGTTCAGCAGGACAATTTTTAAAAACAGATGGTTCTGGTAATTTAGGTTTTGCAACCGTTAATCAGTT